>NZ_JBWDTQ010000012.1:0-212022 GCF_056312425.1 Nocardiopsis sp. TRM 82005 | reverse complement strand
GCGGTGTCGCCCGCGCACGTGCGCGGGCGACACCGCCCCTGTCCGCCTCTGCCCGCGCCTCGTGCGGGTCACGGGTGCCCGGTGTGCCGTCCCCCGGTCGGGCCCGCTGTCAGGCGGCCTCCTCCAGACCGCACCACCGCGCGATGAACAGGGCGATGGACTTGGTGATCCGCCGCACGGACTCGACGTCGACGCGCTCGTCGTACCCGTGGATGGCCTCCGAGACCGGCCCGTAGACCAGCGCGGGGATCCCCTGGTACAGGGCGTAGACGCGGCCGTCGAGGTAGCCGGGGGTGGTGAAGGTCCGCAGCTCGTCCTTGAAGACGGTCCGGTGGGCCTCGCGCAGCACGTTCTCGGCGTCCGTGCCCTCGGACAGGACATAGCCTTCGGCGTAGAAGCCGGTCCGCTCGCCCACGGCCTCGATGGGGTTGCCCGCGTCATCGGTGGTGGTGCCCCGCAGCACCTCCTGGATCTGCTCCCAGGCGTCGTCGGCGCTCACCCCCGGATAGATCGCCGCCCGGACCTGGAGCTCGCACCAGGCGGGGACGCTCGACGGCCAGTCGCCGCCGCTGATCCCGCCGAGGTTGAAGTTGATGGGGTGGTCCAGGTCCTCGAAGTGGGGGTGGCTCCCCTTCTCGTCGTTCCAGCGCTGTTCGAGGACGCGCAGCCGCCCCATCACGTGGTGCGCCGCGTCGATCGCGTTGAACCCCGACGCCATCTCCCTAGGGTGCGTGGGGTGTCCCGCGACCCGCACGGTGAACCAGATGACGCCGACGTTGGCGCGGACCAGCATGTCCTCCTCGGGCTCGGGAATCAGGACGGCGTCGGCGGTGTACCCGCGCTGGATCGTCGCCAGCGCGCCGTTGCCGGTGCACTCCTCCTCCGCCACGGACTGGAAGTGGATGCGCCCGGCGGGGGCGAACCCGGCCGTGCGCACGGCGTCGTAGGCGAACAGGTTGGCCGCCAGCCCCGCCTTCATGTCACCGCTGCCCCGGCCGTGGAGCCAGCCGTCGATGACGGGGGCGTCCCACGGGGAGCGGGGCCACTCCCCGACGGGGCCCTCGGGGACCACGTCGATGTGGCCGTTGAGGATCAGCGAGCGGCCTCTGCCCCGGGCGGGGGTGTAGGTGCCCACCACGTTCTCGACGCCCTCGTAGGAGACCGTGATCTTTCCGGCGCCGGGGTGGGCCGAGATCTCCTCCGGGTCGAGTTCCCACCGGTCCATGGCCAGCCCCCGCCGCTCCATGGCCTCGTGCATCAGGTCCTGCGCCGAGGACTCCCGGGTGCGCAGGGAGGGGCGGCGCACCAGTTCCTGGGTGAAGGCCAGCTGGGCGTCGAAGGCGTCGTCGACCGCCGCTTCGATGCGCGCGACGACGTCGGGTGCGAGGTTCATGTTGTCCTCCTGTGCTGAGGCTGTGGTCGGTGCGGGCGGGCGGTTCACGCCGTGGCCCGGGTGTCCGCGGCGGCGCGGGTGTCCGCGACCCTGATCCGCTCGCCGGCCAGGCCGCCGAGCGCGGTGACGGCGCAGATACCGATGAGGACCAGCACCGCCGGCCAGGACGCGCCGTCGTCCACGGCCAGGAGCGCGGTGGCGATGAGCGGGAGGAACCCGCTGAGGGTTCCGGCGAGGTTGTAGCCCAGGGACACGCCGCTGTAGCGCAGCCGGGGCGGGAAGAGGTCGGCCAGCAGGGCGCCGGTGACGGCGTAGGCCAGGGTGATGAGGCAGATGCCGATGGTCACCGCGGCGGTGATCGCCCACGGGTCGGCGGTGTCGATGAGCCAGAACAGGGGGAACGCGGCCGCGGCGGTGGCCAGGGCACCGATCACCGTCATCCGGCCGGGGCCGAAGCGCTCGGCCGCGCGCCCGGCGACCAGGGTCGTGGCGATCTGGAAGACGGCGGCGACGAGCGTCGCGTTCACGACCGTCTGGCGGTCGACCTCCAGGACGGTGGAGGCGTAGGAGACCACGAAGGTCGTCATCACGTAGAAGCCGCCGACCCCCAGCAGCGCCGCGGCCACCGCCACGAGCAGGCGGCCCCAGGCCTCGCGGAACAGGGCCACGGCGGGCACCTTGGCGCGGTCCTCCATCTGCACCAGCTCCTGGAAGACGGGTGACTCCTCCACCTTGAAGCGGATGTAGAGGGCGATGCCCAGCAGCGGGAACGCGGCGAGGAACGGCAGGCGCCACCCCCAGGCGTCGAAGTCGGCCGCGGGCAGCGTCAGTACCGCGGCGAAGGCGGCCGAGGAGATGAGCGTGCCGACCGGGGAACCGATCTGGACCAGGGCGGCGTACCGGGCGCGCTGGCGCTCGGGGGCGTGCTCGATGGCGATGGTGATGGCGCCGCCCCATTCGCCGCCCACGGCCAGCCCCTGCAGGAGCCGCAGGACCGCGAGCAGGATCGGCGCGGCGATCCCGATCGCCAGGTAGTCGGGGATCACGCCGATGAGCCCGGTCGTGCAGCCGATCATGACGATGGTCACCAGCAGCGCGGGGCGCCGGCCGTAGCGGTCCCCGATGGAGCCGAAGATCAGGGACCCGATGGGCCTGGCGGCGAAGCCCACGCCGAAGGTCGCCAGCGCCGCCATGAGGCCCGCGCTCGGGTCGAGGTCGGTGAAGAACAGGCGGTTGAAGACCAGCGCGGCGGCCGTGCCGAACAGGAAGTAGTCGTACCACTCCAGGGCTGTTCCGACGAAGGCGGCGAAGGCGATGCGCCTCGCGTCGGCCGCTTCGACCTTGGGTCCTCTCGCTCCGGCCGGGGCCGGGTCGGGCTGTGGCATGTGATCCTCCGGGAGATGTGCACCGGTCGGACGGGACGTGAACGACCAGGCGTGATGCCGATCATCGTCTTGGAAAAAACGCACTTCCACAAGCGCACAACCCAACGAGAACACCGCCTAGAATGTGCACATGCACAAAACAGCGCCGTCAGACGTCATCCCCCGCGCCGCGCAGGCGTGCCTGGAGGAGCTGGAGTCCATCGCCTGGACCTACGTCCGCAGGGTCCGAGAGCTGACCGGATACGCCGAGACCGTCATCGACGACGCCGAGCTGTACGGCACGGCCCGGGCCACGCTCGAACTCCTCCTGGAACTCCTGCGGGGACAGGAGCGCCACGGTGAGCTGCGCGCCCACTCGATCGGGGTCGGGCGCTCCCGCGCCCGCCGCGGCATCCCCCTGGAGTCGCTGCTGCGCGCCGTGCGCATGGACTTCCGCTTCCTCTGGGAGGCGATGCGCGCCCACGTCACCGAAGCCGATTTCCGCGACTTCTCCGAGGAGGTCATCTCGATCTGGGAGGCGGTGGAGGTGCACACCACGCACGTGCAGACCGGCTACACCGACGAGATCGCGCGGATGCGCGCGGAACTGGAGCTGGAGCACGCGTTCCTCCTCCGGCGCTTGTTGAGCGGCTCCGGCGAGGACACGCGCCTGCACGCGCAGGCGGCGCAGGCCCTGGGCCTGCGCCCCGACGGAGTCCACCTCGTCCTGGTGGCCAACGGCAACCACGCGCGCGACTTCCGGGGCTGGGTCGGCGAGGCGCTTCCCGGGGCGGTCCTGCTCCGCCTGGACGGGGTGGAGTTCGCCATCGTCCCCGTAGGGGACGCCGCGTGCGCCGCCCGGGAGGCGCTGCTGAAGGAACCCGTCGGGATCTCTCCGAGCGCCCACGGCATCGGGGAGATCGCCCCGATGTGGCGGCTCGCCCGCGAGCTGGCGGAGTGGGCGCGGCCCGGCGCGGCGGCCACGGTCGAGAACCACTGGACCCGGCTGGCGGGCGCGCGCCTGGGCCCGGCCGCCGAGGCCTTCGCCCGGGACGTCCGGGAGGCGCTCGGGGGGTTCACCGAACGCGAGGTCGACCTGCAGATCGAAACGGTCGAGACCTACTACCGGACCGGTTCGGTGACCAAGGTCGCGCAGGCGATGTTCTGCCACCGCAACACGGTGATCAACCGCCTGCGCCGCTTCGCCGAGGCCACCGGGCTCGACGTCACCAGACCGGTCGACGCGTCCGCGGCCCAGCTCGCCCTGACCACCCTCCGTTAGGCTTTCGGCCGCTCACCCTCACCCGGCGCCCCCAGGACCACCCCGGGGCCCGTCCGGCGGTCCTCGTGTCCCAGGTCTCACAGGCCGTACCCGGAACCCAACGCACACACCACCGTTCCACTGCGCTTAGGGCCTTGGGCGACGTCCGCCCACAACAGAGTTCGGGCCTGCGGCCATCGGATGAGGACTCCTAACGAAACTGTTCTTGTCGCACGGTGGGAGTAGGTGACTTACCCCTAGCGAGGGAGGTTGCTTGATGGCCAGGCGACGGCCCTGGGAGGTCGACGACGAGCTGTAGGACCTGATCGAACCCTTGCTGCCCCGGCGTGAGTCTGCCGCCGGAGCGGGGTGGCCGGCCTCACGGCCGAGTGATCCCGGCTCAACGGGGTGCGCGCCGACTTCACCGCGACCGGGCCGGTCCGTCCCCTGCACGGGGAGGGCGAGGCGGCCCTGCTCCGCACCGTCCAGGAGTCGCTGTCCAACGTGGCCAGGCACGCGAGGGCCGCCCGGGTCGGGGTGACCCTGTCGTACATGGAGGACCTCGTCGTCCTGGACGTGCGCGATGACGGTGTGGGCTTCGGGGCCGGCGAAGGCGGTACGAACGGCGGATTCGGCCTGACGTCGATGCGGCAGCGGGTGGTCCGTCTGGCGGGCACCCTGGAGATCGAGTTCGAACCCGGTGCCGGAACGGCGGTCTCCGTCACCGTTCCGGCCGTTCCGAGGGAGACCCCCGGTGAGTGAGGCCCCCGTCCGTGTTCTGATCGCCGACGACCACCCCGTCGTCCGGGAGGGCATCCGGGGCATGTTCGCCCGTGAACCGGGGTTCGAGGTCGTCGGAGAGGCCGCTGACGGCGCTCGTGCCGTCGAGCTCGCGCGGTCCCTGGAGCCCGACGTGGTCCTCATGGACCTGCGCATGCCGGGGGCGGGCGGTGTGGAGGCCATCCGTGAGCTGGCCGACTGGGACTTCCGACCCGCGTCCTGGTCCTGACCACCTACGCGACCGACAGCGACGTCGGTCCCGCCATCGAAGCCGGGGCCACCGGCTACCTCCTCAAGGACGCCCTGCCCGAGGAGCTGGCGCGCGCCGTCCGGCTGGCCGCGCGCGGTGAGACCGTGCTCTCCCCCGTGGTGGCGATCCGGCTGGTCGGCAGGGTCCGCGAGCCCGCCGTGTCCCTGAGCGCCCGGGAGCTGGAGATCCTCCGGCTCATCGCCGCCGGCTCCACCAACCGGGAGGCGGCGACCCGCCTGTTCATCAGCGAGGCCACGGTCAAGACCCACGTCCTGCACATCTACGGCAAGCTCGGTGTCAACGACCGGGCCGCCGCGGTCGCGGCGGGTTTCCGGCGCGGTCCGCTGGACCTGGGCGACGGGTGATCCCGGCGGCTCCAGTGATCCCCATGGCCTCGGCGCTCCCCGGATAATCCGGGTCCGGTCAGCGCCACCCTCACCCCCCGGCGTTCGGAAAACGTGTTCAGAAACCACAGCATCCCGTCGGCGACGGGTGTGGTGCGGCATCCGACGCGTACCGTGCCGCCGGATTCGCGCCGGAGGAGAGGGCGCGAGTCGGCGGATGAGCCCTCACGGCGGGCGGACGCACCCGGGTGGGTAGCGTCGACCACCGTTGTACGCGCCCTCCTGGCGCACAGCCCGACTGTAAAGATATGGTTTACAAGTGCAAGAGAAGTTGACAGATGCGCTGCGGGCCTTGAAGGCGCACATGGAGGTGTTCCTCGCCTCGCGCGTCCTGACGAGGGATGACGACTGGGCCGACTCGATAGGGCGCGCCGTGAGCATGCAGGCGGCCGCCGACGACGTCGTGCGTGCTGTCGTGCAGCAGGCGCGCCAGAACGGCGCCACGTGGCAGGTCATCGGTGACGCGCTCGGCGTGAGCCGGCAGGCGGCGTTTCAGCGCTATGGCAAGCCGATCGACCCCAGAACAGGAGAGCCCATGAACACCACGCCACTTCCCGGCGTCGTCGAACTGGCCGCCTCGGTGATCGAGGACCTCGCGTCCGGGCGATGGACGCGTGTCACCGAGCAGTTCGATCCGACCATGCGCGATGGCCTGTCGGAGGACGCGCTCGCGGCCGCGTGGGCGCAGATCATCGGTCTGGCGGGAGCTTTCGAGGGGCGTGGAGAGCCGGAGGCCACCCGGGCCGGCGACGTGACGATCACGAACACGCAGCTCTCGTTTGAGGCGGGCGACTACACGGCACGGATCGCGTTCCGCGACGACCGCACCATCGCCGGTCTGCACATCCTCGAAGGGCAGACGTCGTGAACATCGAATCTCCGGGCGAACCGAAGACGACCACGACCCGAGGCGGACCCCGCATGAGCAGCCGCGATCTGCGGTCCATCGGCGTGTTCACCGCCCTGGCGTTCGCACTCGCCTGGCTCGTCGCGCTCCCGCTCTGGTTCGGCGACGGGCTCGCCAGCCCCTGGTTCCCGCTCGTGGCCACCGCCATGATGATGACCCCCGCCATCGCCGCCCTCGTCGTCGTGTTCTTCGTGGAGCGGCCGCGGCAGAAGGCGTGGACGCTCGGACTGTGGCCGTTGAGACCGGTCCGGAGACTGCTCGGCTACGCGGCGCTGGGGATCATCGTGCCCATCGCGCTCGTCCTGGTGGCGCTCCCGATCGGCGCGCTGCTGGGGGTCTATCCGGCCGACTTCGCGAACTTCTCCGCGTTCCAGCAGGTCCTCGACGAGCAAGCGAGCTCCGCGGGAGCAACCGGGCTCCCGATACCGATCGGCGCGCTCATCGCCATCCAGCTCGCCACACTCCCCGTGGCAGCGTTCGTCAACCTCATCCCGGCACTGGGCGAGGAACTCGGGTGGCGAGGGTGGCTGCTCCCGAAGCTGATGCCGCTCGGTACGCTCCCGGCTCTCCTGGTCATGGGTGTCATCTGGGGGACCTGGCACGCTCCGCTCGTCCTCCTCGGGTACAACTACCCCGATGCGCCGGGCTGGCTCGGCGTAACCGCGATGGTCGGCATGTGCGTTCTGGTCGGCGCGGTCTTCGGCTGGCTGCGCCTTCGATCGGGGTCCGTGTGGCCCGCGGCCCTCGCGCACGCCGCGTTCAACGGGGCGGGCGGGACCTATCTCCTCTTCGCGAAGGCAGGCGAGCACGTCGACACCACGCAGGCGACGATCCTCGGCTGGAGCGGGTGGATCGTGCCGCTGGTGCTCGTCGTGGTCCTCATCGCCACAGGACGGTTCGCTTCCGCGAAGCTCCCCTCCACCCCACCGTCAAGGACGGGGCGTACCCCCGAACGCCCGGCGACGGGACAAGCAACCAGTGAGTAGCCACAGTGGATCCTGCGGCCTCGGTGTCCCTGATCCCGTCCGCCTGGGCCAGGTGCGCGGTCAGGCGGCGGGGGCGCGGCCGGTCCGCAGCGAGGTGGGCTGAACCACGTAGGTGGTCGGATCGGCACCGACCCGGTGGGACTGGTCGGATCGAGCAGGGCTTCCGTACGTACGAGATCCGGAGTCCGTCATGCCTGCGGCCCGCCCGTCGGAGGCCGCGGCGCGGCGCGTCTCGGGCCAGACGAGCTGTCCCAGGTAAGCCCATGCCGTGGGATCAGCGGTGACCGGGGAGGCGGCCAGCGTCCTGCCGACGGCACGGCATCGTCGCAAGGCGTGAGCCGAGGGTCCGACGGTGGTCCGTGGGCGCCCCCTCGGCCGTCGCGCAGTGGAGTACGGCATGGTGGCAGAGGCGCTGTAATCTACGGGCATGAAACTGAAAATCATTATCAGAACCGTGGGGGGTCGCCATGATCGCCGCCATGGCATGGGTGCGAGTGAATGTGCCCGCCGGCGACCTGATCGAGGGCGAAAACAACAGTGCGTACCCCAGTTACGTCGACACGCACCGGACACCTTTGCAGGTGCCTCTGTTCGTGGTCCTGGTGTGGATGATGGCGAAGTTCTCCTTCCAGTTGAAGAGTCCGCTGGCGGCGCGACTCGACCAGGACGGAACCAAGCTGTTCGCCGACACCAATTTCGGGTTGCGCATGAAGGTCGGAGCGCCGAAGGCCGAGGCTCCTTGGGACGCGATCAAGCGGGTGGTGCCGCGGCGTCGCCGTTCGAAACTGCTGAGGATCATTCCGGTTTGGAAGACCATGGTGTCCTTCGAGAGATCCAGCGGCAGGAGCTACGGCCAAAGTGCGAGTTTGTCACCTTGGTCCGTGAGGAAGGTGGCTGCCGGAATCTCGCGGTTCGCCCCGCATGTCGAAGGCGTCGACGAGCGCTGTCCAGGGAAGCGCCGCATGGCCAAGCTGTAGAGCGACCGGCGAATGGTCGAGGTTTGATTGTCCTCTTCGAGACTCATGCCGGGCTCCAGCTCCGCACTCGATAACCAAACATCAATGAGTTGTCGCCTTGTCAGCGACAGGTGAGGGGTTCACGTCCCCTCGCTGGCTCCCACATGGTCTGACCCGGGTGAATTCGTGAAGCGCGGACAGCCGCACGCGGCTGGAGAGCTTGACGAGGTATCGCCTATGGCTACCGGCCGTATTCGCCGAAGCCCGCGCAACCTGGCCGCGGGACCCCTGAGGGCCCACGTCGGCTCCTTCGTGCTCCACCTGCGCTCCGAGGGAAAGAGTGACAACACCGTCACGATGTACGCCGACGCCGTGCGCTGGTTCGCCGCCGAGCACCTGCGGACCGGCGGTCAGCCCACCGGCATCGACACCGACGCCTACGTCAACAACCAGTACCGGTGTCTACAGCAGTTCTTCACGTGGCTGGCGGACGAGGAGGACGTCCCCAACCCCATGCGCAAGACGAAGCCGCCCAAGGTCACCCCGCAACCGGTTCCCGTCTTCGAGGAGGACGAGACCGGCAGGACCCTCAAGGACCGCGGAGGGCGCGGGTTTCCTCACACACCGCGACCTGGCCCTCGTGCGGCTGCTGGCGGGCACGGGTGTGCGCCTCCATGAGCTGACGAACTTCAAGGTCGAGGACGTGGACCTGGACAGGTGCGGGGCGCGGGCCACCGGCAAGGGCGACAAGACCTGGTGGGCGCGTTTCACCAAGCGGGCCGCGATAGTGACTGAACGGGCGGGACCCGCGGCAGACGCTGCGCCACTACAACCGGTCGGCCGCGGCTTCGCGCGCGCAGCGTCACTACGACCAGGTCATGGAGCGCCGCGCCTGAGCGCAGGCGTGCGGAGGGCGTCAGCACTTGACGCAGGCGGAACAGCGAGAGGCCCGGCCGGTCAGGCGACCAGCTGGGCCTCTCGCCGCGGGGCCTGCTGCGGTGTCCGGTCCAGGCCATCGGCCATCAGGGCCTCGGTCATCGCGGTACGAGCGCCGTGGCCACGGCCTCCAGTCCGTCCCGGTAGATGCCGGTGAAGAGGGTCCCGGTCTCCTCGTCAGTCACGCCCTCGGGGGCGAAGCGTCCGCTCCACTGGATCTCGGCGGTCTCCCTGCCGGGCACGGAGAAGACGCGGAGGTCGACCGACGGGCCCGACCGCCCTGTTCGGAGACGGCCCTGGGGATGCGGGCAGCCAGTCGGGCAGGGAGTGGAAACCGCCGATCAGCTCCCAGACCTGCTCGGGGGGGAGGCCTGGGCGACGCGGGTCAGGCACCGGCCGGGAGCGGGGCCGCCGGGTCGAGCAGACCGACAGCGCGCAGGTCGTGCCAGAAGGCGGCGGGGATCTCCTCGCGCAGGGCACCAAGGTCCTCGGCTGTCCGGGAGGGGCGGGTGGCGCCGGGGATCGCGGCGGCGGTGGCCGGGTGGGCGAGCGCGAACTGGAGCGCGGCGGCCTTGATGGACACCCCGTACCGGTCGGTCAGCTCCCGGATGCGCCGGACGGTCTCCAGGATGTACGCCGGGGCCTCCTGGTACTCGAAGTGGGTGCCGCCGGCCAGGACGCCGGAGCTGTAGGGGCCGCCGACGACCATGTCGACGCCCTGCTCCTGCGCCGCGGGCAGCAGCCGCTGGAGCGCCTGCCGGTGGTCCAGCAGGGTGTAGCGGCCGGCCAGCAGGAAGCCGTCGGGGCGCGGCTCGTCCAGGGCGAGGGTGAGCTCGACGGGCTCGACCCGGTTGACACCCAGGCCCCAGGCCTTGATCACGCCCTGGTCGCGCAGCTCGTCCAGGACCCGGAAGGCACCAGTGCGGGCCGTCTCGAATTGGGCGAGCCAGCGGTCACCGTGGAAGTCCTGGGCGATGTCATGCACCCAGACGATGTCCAGTCGGTCGGTGCGCAGCCGCTTGAGGCTGTCCTCGATGGAGCGCTTGGTCGCGTCGGCGGTGTAGTCGTCGACCATCTTGTTGGGGCGACCGTGCTCGAACAGGCCGCCCTTCTCGCCGAGTTCGCGGGTGGCCGGGTCCTCTTCCTCGTCGAGGATGACGCGGCCGACCTTTGTCGAGAGGACGTAGGAGTCCCGGGGCTGCTGGGCCAGCATCTCGCCGAGCCGGATCTCGGCCAGGCCCGCGCCGTAGAACGGTGCGGTGTCGTAGTAGCGGATGCCCTGGTCCCAGGCGGCCTGGAGGGTGGCCTGCGCCTCGTCCTCGGGGATGGCGCGGAACATGTTGCCCATGGGGGCGGTACCGAAGCCCAGCGATTCGGGCAGCAGGTGGGTGAGGCTCATCAGGAGAGCTCCCTTTCGTGCGTGGTGGCGAGCCGCTTGGCGCCTTTCCCGTGGGCCCTGCGCAGCCTTGCTTGCATACAAAAATACTTGCAGGCGCTGGTAAATGCAAGCGCGCATTAAAGGCGTGTGGATGTTAGTGCCGTGTGCTGGGGAAACGGCCTGTGGCCGGGGCGTCCTCGGTGCGGTCGAAGGACACCCCGGCCACCGACGGGGAACGGGGAACCGGCGGTTGCCGGGCTACTCAGGGCAGGATCGAGTCGACGTAGCCGCCGTCGACGCGTAGGGCGCCGCCGGTGGTCGCGGACGCGTAGGGCGAGGAGAGATAGACGACCAGGTGGGCGATCTCCTCAGGCTCGATGAGGCGCTGGATCAGGGACTGCGGGCGATGCTTGGTCATGAACTCGCGCTGTGCCTCGTCCCAGGGCAGCTCGTCGCCGACCAGTTCACGGACGAAGTCCTCGACGCCGCCGGTGTGCGTCGGGCCGGCGATGACGGAGTTGACGGTCACGCCCGTGCCGGCCGCCTCCTTGGCGAAGCCGCGGCTGACGGCGAGCAGCGAGGTCTTGGTCATGCCGTAGTGGATCATCTCGGCGGGGATGACCACGGCCGAGTCGCTGGCGAGATTGAGGACGCGGCCCCAGCCCCGTTCCGCCATGCCGGGCAGATAGGCGCGGATGAGCCGGACAGCGGAGAGGACGTTCACCTCGAAGTAGCGGCGCCACTCGGCGTCGTCGATCTCCAGTGGGGCGGCGGAGCCGAAGATGCCCAGGTTGTTGACCAGGATGTCGACCGTGGGGGCGGCCTCCAGTACGGCCGCGGCGCCCTCCTCGGACGCCAGGTCGCCCACGGCGGCGATGACGTCGTCGTTGCCGGAGTCGACACGCACCTGGTCCACCGCGTCCATGACGCGCTCCGCGCCCCGGCCGTTGACGGCGACCCGGGCTCCGGCGCGGGCGAGGCCGACGGCGATGGCGTATCCGATGCCCTGGGTGGAGCCGGTGACCAGGGCGGTGCGGCCGGAAAGGTCGATCTGCACGATGGTTCCTCCTCGTCGAGGGTGTGCGGCTGTACATCGATACCGATGTAGGTCGGTGCCGGTGCACGACAGGCGCCCCGAGCGCCCGTCCCCGTGCCACGAAGGACAGGCGCTCGGGGCGTTCGGGGCGGTGGTCAGTTGATGGTGTCGGGGTTCGGGCCGGTGCGCAGCCCGCGGTCCAGTCCCGCGATGGCGGACATGTCGGCGTCGCTCAGCTCGAAGCCGAAGACGTCGAGGTTCTGCCGGATGCGCTCGGGGGTGACGGACTTGGGGATCACGATGTTGCCGCTCTGTAGGTGCCAGCGCAGCACCACCTGCGCCGGGGACACGCCGTGCGACCCGGCGATCTTCACGATCGGCTCGTCCTTGAGGACCGCACCCTGGGCCAGTGGGCTCCACGCCTCGGTGGCGATGCCGTGCTCGGCATGGAAGGCGCGCAGCTCGTCCTGCTGGAACGCGGGGTGCAGCTCGATCTGGTTGACGGCCGGGGTGACGCCGGTGTTCTCCTGGAGCCGCTGCAGGTCGGAGACGCGGAAGTTCGAGACGCCGATGGCGCGGGTGCGCTCGCTCGCCAGGATCTCCTCCAGCACCTTGTAGGTCTCCACGTACAGATCACGGGCCGGGGTGGGCCAGTGGATCAGGTAGAGGTCGACGTAGTCGAGGCCGAGCTTGTCCAGGGAGGCGTCGAACGCGGCCAGGGGCTTGTCCTTGCCCTGGTCGTCGTTCCACAGCTTGGTGGTGATGAAGAGGTCCTCGCGGGGGAGGCCGGAGGCGTTGAGGGCCTTGCCGACGCCGCGCTCGTTGCCGTAGACCGCGGCGGTGTCGATGCTGCGGTAACCGGCCTCAAGGGCGTTGGCGACGGCGGCGGTGGTCTCCTCGTCGGGGACCTGGAAGACGCCGAAGCCGAGCTGCGGCATGGCCACACCATTGTTGAGCGTCACGTTCGGGATGGCAGTCATGAAGGGCCTTTCGGTGGTGTTTTCGGTGCTTTTTGTACTGGTCAGTGCTGGTCTCGCCGGAGATGAGCACGGCGCGCTCATCGCGGCGGAGGGCCAGCAGATGTCCGCCGGCGTCGAGAACGGTGATGCTGGCGGGGACTCCCGCCTCGCCGGCGGCGCGGTGCCCCCGGGGCAGAAGATGCGTCTGCGTCTTACGGGCGCCCACAATAATTGCACACGCCGTATAATTGCAAGCGCGGATATAGTGAACTAAACGCCCGGCAGTCCCCTGTCGGCGCGGCACCACCGTTCGCAAGACCCGACCGAGGGAGCTGCTCATGACCGCCACCGACCCGGGGATGACCGCACTGGCGCACAGTTGGTCGGCCCTCTCTCTGCTGCACGGTCGCATCGAGGGCCGCGTCGAACGCGCACTCCAGGCGGGGCACAAGCTGAGTGCGCGCGAGTACTCGCTGCTGGATGTGCTCAGCCGACAGCACGACGGCGAGGGTGGTCACCTGCAGATGCGCCAGGTCGCCGACTCCGTCGTGCTCAGCCAGAGCGCCACCACACGGCTGGTGACCCGGTTGGAACAGCGCGGGCTGCTCTCGCGCTACCTGTGCCCCACCGACCGTCGCGGCATCTACACGGATGTGACCGAGGCCGGCGTGCGCCTGCTGAACGAGGCCCGTCCCACCCACAACACCGCTCTGAGCGAGGCCCTGGACGAGGCGGCCGAGGACCCCGCGCTCGCCCCCCTCGTCAAGGCCGTCCATGAGCTGCCGGGCGCCATCCAGCCGACGTGAGCTGGCGCCCGGGCGTTAGCGGGCGAATCCGCCCTGGGGTTGGATGATCTCCAGGTTCGTGCCGTCCGGGTCGTTGAAGTACGCGACCTTGGTGCCGAGCGCTTCCTCAGGGGTGACCTCGCCCGCGAGGAACGTGTAGTCATCGCCCAGGAAGTCGTACCCGGCCTCCTTCATGCGCCGGTAGACCGCGTCGAAGTCGTCGACCTGGAAGCACAGGTGCATGGAGCCGGGGCGGTTTGCCTTGCCGTTCGTGCGCTCGCCCACCGGGTCCTGGAACTGGATGAGGTCGATGCCGAGACTGTCCATGTTGATCGTGGCGTACCGCAACTTCGCGTTCGGCAGCCCTTGGGAGTTGCCGAACGCAACGCTGTTCATGGTCCCCTGCGCGGCGGGTCCCCGTCCGGTCAGGGCTTGGTAGAACGCGATCGAGGCGTCCAGATCCGAGACCGAGATCCCGACGTGGGCGGCCTGGGTGAGATTCATCGAGGTGCTGGCGACAGCCATGATCTTCCCTTTCGCTTGCGGCCTACAGCCTGCGGACGCGGGCCACTGTGCAGGCCGGGTGCTGTGTGGCCCCTGGTTCCTTTGGGGATCATGTTTCCGATTGCGCGGAGAGTAGGCGTCTGATCTTGCTTCGGTGGACAGGTGTCCGCTTTCGGAAAACGCTGGCACCTTCCGTACCCGCGGGAGTCGGTGTCGTGCGAGTTGAGGACCCCACGTGGCTGGGCCGGTCCGTGCTCGCGATCACTCCGCACCACACCACCGAACTCCGCGAGCTGGTCACCGGTGCGCTCCGCGAGGCGGCCTCCGCCAGCCGAACCTGCCGTCGGGAACCCGGGCGGTGCTCTCCGTGGACCTTCCATGGGCATGGCGGTCGGACTCGCCGCAGGGAATGCGCTTTCCCGAAGATGCTGCGCTGACCGGCGGATCGGCCCCAAAACGGTGCGACGCCCCTGCCGGAGAGGAAGCGTGGTGACCATGGGAGCAGCCGGACGGTATCGGGGACCAGGGGTGGCCGTCGGTCTGGGCCTCGTGCTCAGCGGATGCGCCCCCGGAGCACCGGGGCCCGCCCCCTGCCTCGACCCGACGGGCCGCCTCATCGCCCACGTGAACGACGACGAGTACCCCGACGCCGTCACCGGCACCGGGGGCATCGGCGACGAGCTGCGCATCGCCTTCGGGGAGGAATCCGGGTTCGGGGAACCGCGCCCCCGCGACCTGGTCGGCTTCATGCACCGGGACGAGGACCACATCCGCGCGGCGGTGGCCGACTTCGACGGCGACGACCGCCCCGACCTGGCGTTCTGCCAGTACGACGGGGCCGGGAACCACCTGGTGCAAGGGGCATCGGGGCGGGCGGGGTGAGGGGTTGTCCCCTCAGATCGAGCACTATCACTTGGACGTAGTGGGCTCAGAGCCGGAGGGCCACCTCTCACCGCCACTCGACATGGACGGCTTCTACCCGGCGTGCGGTGCGTAAGCCCCTCCGCGCCAGACACCGAGTAGGCAGCAGGGCATGGCGCACGGGGGCCGGGGCCCACCGTCGCAGGGCTGCCCCGTTCAAGCGGATCCGGTCTCCTCCCGTGACGCCCGCCGCCCGTGCCTCCCGGGTCAGGCGGTACCGGGGTAGAGGGTGAAGACCTTGTTCAGGCCGACCATGGTCATGATGCGCATGGTGTTGGCGGGGACGGAGACCAGGACCATGTCGGCTCCGGCGGCCAGGACGTGCTGACGGACGGCGAGGAGAGCGCTGATACCGCTGGAGTCACAGAACTCCAGGCCGGACAGGTCGATGACCAGGCACTGGTCCGGGCGCAGGGAGAGGATCTCGGCCTCGTGGCGCAGGGCCGCGGCGTGGCCGTAGTCCAGCGCGCCGGTCACGTCGAGGACGGGGCCGGCCGCGGTGTCTCGGCGGGTGACGTTCAGAGCGCTCATCGTGGAGGGCTCGTTCCCGGACGAAGGTGCGGAGGGGAGGCGGGGACGCCGATCGCGAGGAGGGCGGTGTCGTCGTCGAGGCCGTCGCCGAAACCCCTCAGCAGCCCGGCCAGGGCGTTGACCATGTCGCGGGGTGAGGAGGGGGCGTGCTCGGTGGCGAAGGAGCGCAGGTCGTCCTCGCCGTACATGGTGTCGCGTCCGGACCCCGTGCGGGCCTCGGTCAGGCCGTCGGTGTAGAGCACGAGGGTGTCGCCGGGGGCGAGGGTGGTCTCGGCGGTGGCGAAGTGGGCGTCGGGCAGCACGCCGACGAGCATCCCGCCCGGCGTGGGCAGGAAGTCGGCCCGTCCGCCGGAGCGCAGGACCAGGGGTGCGGGGTGGCCGCCGGAGGCGAGGCGGACACGGGTGCGGCCCCCGTCGCCGAGGGGTTCGAGGACGCCGAACACGGCGGTGCAGTAGCGGGGGTCGCCGTTGTCGGCGTGGCGCTCCAGGAGGACGGTGTTCAGCGTGGTCAGGGTATCGGCGGGCTCAGGGGAGTAGAGAGCGGCCGTGCGAAGGGTGTAACGGGCCTGGGAGGTCAGAGTCGCGGCCTCGGGGCCCTTGCCGGACACGTCGCCGAGGAAGAAGGCCCAGCGTGTGCCGTCGAGGGGGAACAGGTCGTAGAAGTCTCCGCCCAGCTGGTCGGGGGAGGCGGTGTGGTAGTAGGCGGACGCTTCCATGCCCGGCACGTCGGGCAGGATGTCGGGCAGGAGGGCCTTCTGTAGTACGTCGAACACGTCCGTCAGGCGGGTCCGGCCGAGGTCGGCCTGCTGACGCGCCCGTTCCGCCTCGGCGCGGGCCTGCTCGGCCTCCTTGCGGCGGCGCAGCAGCTCCTCCTCGTAGGCGCGGCGGTCGGCGGCGTCGAAGACGGTGGTGCGGATCAGTAGCGGCTCGCCTCCGTCGCCGTGCTTGATGACGGAGGAGACCAGTACCGGGAGGCGGCCGCCGTCGGATGCCCGCATCTCCAGGGCGATGCCGCTGATCTCGCCCCGCATACGCAGCAGAGGCGCGAAGTGCGTCTCGTGGTAGAGCCTGCCGCCCACGGTGAGCAGGTCGGTGAAACACATACGGCCCACCACGGCGTCGCGCTCCAGGCCGAGCCACTCCAGCAGCGTGGCGTTGATCCTGGCGATCGTGCCGTCCATGAGCGTCGACAGATACCCGCAGGGCGCGGACTCGTAGAGTTCCTCGGCGCTGCCCTCCAACAGCGTGGTGAGGGCCGCGTCGGTCTCGGCCCCGCCACCGGCCCCGGACGGCTCCGGTCCTTCGTTCATCCGGCACGCCCCAGGGTCTCCAGGAAGTCCAGCACCGCCGCCGCGGTGGCCTGCGGCGCGCTCAGCTGCGGACAGTGGCCGGTGGCGTCCAGGGTGACCAGCAGGGAGGAGGGGATCGCGGCGTGGACGAAGGCGCCGACCTCGCGCGGGGCGATGAGGTCCTGGGCGGACTCCAGGATCAGCGTCGGGACCTCCACGTCCTTCAGATCCGCGCGGTTGTCGGACAGGAAGGTGGTGCGGGCGAAGACCCGGGCCATGTCGGGGTCGGTGGCGCAGAAGCTGTTGGTCAGTTCCTGCTCCAGCTCGGGCCGCTCGGGGGTGCCCATGATCATTGGCGCCATGGCCGATGACCAGCCCAGGTAGTTCGACTCCAGAGAGGACAGCAGCTCGTCGATGTCCCCCGCGGTGAAGCCGCCGCGGTAGCCCTCGTCGTCGATGTAGCGGGGCGAGGGGGTCACCATCACCAGAGCCCGGATCCGCTCCGGTACCGCCCGCGAGGCCAGGGCGCCGACGATGGCGCTGACCGAGTGCCCCACGAACACCGCCCGCTCAAGGCCCAGCTCCCGGCAGACCTCCACCACGTCCTGGGCGTAGCCCTCCAGGGAGGAGTACCTCTCCTCGCTCCAGGCGGACGGGTCCGACCCTCCGGAACCGACGTAGTCGAACAGCACCACCCGGTGCCGCTCGGCCAGGGACGGGACGACCAGGCGCCACATGTTCTGGTCACAGCCGAATCCGTGGGCCAGTACGACAGTCGGCCCGTCGGCGGCCCCCGTGACCGTGACGTTGTTCCTACGCAGGACGTCCATACTGGTCATCCTTTCCCCCGCCTCAGGCTGCCCAAAAGGGCAGATGATCACATAGCACCACTTCCGGTGCCGGATCTGGTGAATCCGGAATCCGTCGGGTGGTGCGGGTCCGGGTGGCCCGGCGTCCTCGTCCGGGCCCTGGTGCGAACACACAACGGGAACACCCGGGACCAGTGGTTCGAGTGCTTCGCCGCTGGTGACGTTGGTCACGTAACGAGGCGGGAGGAGTGCGCCGCCGGGGCGCGTTTCCGCGCTCCGGCACCCTGCCCCGGAGCGTGCCCCCGCCCGAGCGCGTACCCGCCTCAGGGTCGCCCCGCTGCGGCCTCCGTCTCCTCTTCCGAGGAGGTCCTGACCGAGGGAGCCGGGGCCGAACTGGAGTTCGCGCGGTCGTGGGACCCGAACCCCTGATCGAGGTGGATCCGTCCCCCGTCCCTCCTCGTTTCAGAGCTCTGCTCTGACCGCCTCCGCCAGGGCCGTCGCGGCCGGGTCGTCGAACTCCGCCAACAGCTCCAGGACCTCGGCCCGGTGCTCCCGGGACCGCCCGTCCCCGCCCAGCTCGCCCAGGACGGCGGCCAGGCGGTGCAGGCACACCGCCAGGCGCCAGCGGTCGCCGCACCTGCGGTACCCGGCCGCGGCCTGCTGGAGGAAGCGCGCCGACTCCTCCCGCAGGCCCAGGGACCGGTACACCTCGCCCACGCCCTCGAAGGACTCGGCCTCGCGGCGCAGGTCGGCGACCCGACGGTGCAGGGCCGCGGCGTGGTGGTAGGAGGCCAGGGCCTCGTCGTGGTCGGCGAGCCCGGCCTGGACGTGGCCCAGTTGCAGCAGGGCGTAGGCCTCCTGGACGAGGTTGCCCGGGTTCCTGGCAACCTCCAGCGACTCCCGGATACTGCTCAGGGCCCGCTCCCGGTCGTCCAGCTCCCGCCAGGCCATGCCCAGGCAGGCCAGGGTGGCGAACTCGGTGATCCGGTCGTCGGTCTCACGGTGGATCGCCACCGCCCACTCGGACAGGGCGACCGCCTCCCGGGGGTCGCCCAGTCGCAGCGTCACCGCGGCCAGGTTGCCGAGGGCGATCCCCTCCCACCGGCGCTCGCCGAGCTCCCGGGTCAGACGCAGGCACTCCTCGAAGAGCTCCCGTGCCCGGTCCAGCCGGTGGGCGCGCAGGTGAACCAGCCCCAGGGCGTTCAGGGACATCGCCACGCCGAAGGTGTCGTCCAGTCCGCGGCGCAGGGCCAGGGCCCGCTCGTGGTGGTCGAGTCCCTCCTCGGTCCGGTTCGCCTGTACGTGGGCCATCCCCAGGCTCTCCAGCAGCTCCGCCTCGGCCCCCGGCCGGGCCTCGCTGCGGGCCGCGGCGAGCCCGGCCCGCCCGGTGGGCTCCCATGTGGTCATCGGGGCGTGGAAGAGGTGGAAGTGGCGCAGCACGGCGGCCAGCCGCCAGGCGGTCCCGGCCATTCCGGCGGAGGCCGCGGCCTCGACACAGGCCATGAGGTTGGCGTGTTCGCGCTCGAACCAGTGCAGCGCCCGGGCGCCGTCCCCGAAGCCCGGGGCCGTGGAGTCCGGAAGGTCCGCCGGGTCCAGCTGGCGCAGGTGTGAGCCGAAGGCCCGGGCGGCCGCGTCGGCGGTGTGCAGGTACCACCGCAGCAGCCTGTGGAGGGCCTCCTCCCGGTCCCGCTGCGCCTCCTCCTGCCGCAGCCGGGCCTGGGCGTAGGAGCGCAGCAGGTCGTGGAACCGGAACCGGTCGGAGCCGGTCTGCTCCACCAGGTGGGCCCCGACCAGCATGTCCAGGGTCTGGCGGGCCTCCCGTGTCGGGACGTCGGCCAGCACCGCCGCCGCTCCCGCGTCGAAGTCCGCTCCCGGGTGCAGGCCCAGCAGCCGGAACAGGCGCGCGGCCCGGTGGTGGAGCACCCGGTAGGACCAGGCGAAGACCGAGCGGACCGCGTGGGCCTCCTCCTCGTCGTCGGTCGCGAGGGCGTCCCAGAGCACGGACTCGTCCCGCAGGTCCTGGATGAGCTCGTGCAGGGGCATGTGCGGGCGGCTCGCGGCCCGTTCCGCGGCGATGCGCAGGGCCAGGGGCAGCCGTCCGCACAGACGGGCGAGCTCGGTGACCTCGTGCGGGGTGTCGCCGTCGCGGTGGCCGCTGGTCGCGTGCGTGAGCAGGTCCACGGCCTGCGCGGAGCTGAGGGTGCGCACCGTCAGGCGCTGGGCGCCCTGGCGCGCGACCAGCCCTGACAGGCGGTCCCGGCTGGTCACCAGGACCACCGAGTCCGAGGAGCCCGGCAGCAGGGGACGCACCTGGGCGGCGGAGGCCGCGTTGTCGAGCACGACGAGCACTCTGCGGTCGGCGAGCAGCGACCGGTACAGGGCCGCCCTGCTGTCCGTGTCGGGCGGCACCGCGTCGGCGGGTACGCCGAGGGCGCGTAGGAAGCGGTCCAGGACCTGGTCGGAGGCGACCGGCGGCCCGGAACCGTATCCCCTCAGGTCCACGTGGAGCTGACCGCCGGGGAACCGCGAGCGGACCCGGTGCGCCCAGTGCAGCGCCAGGGCGGTCTTGCCGACCCCGGCGGTGCCGGTGACGAGGTGGAGCGCGACCTCGCGGTCGCGGTCCTCGGCCCCCTCGCCGCGCAGCCGGGAGCTGAGTATCTCGAGTTCGCCCACGCGGTTGACGAAACCGTGCACGTCGGCGGGCAGCTGTCGGGGCACCGGGCCGGACGCCGGCTCCGCTCCGTGGAAGTGCACCCCGCCGTGCACCCGTCCAGCCTGGACGGCGCGTCCGGACACCTCGGTGATCCACGACGGGCGCCCGTCCCGGTCGCCGGGCCCGGGGGCGTCGTGGTCAGGCACGGGGAGCCTCCGAGGGGGCGACCTCGCGGGGGAAGTAGGACTCCAGGGGTTCGGCGCCCCGGTACAGGGCGGCGATCCGCTCGCGGCAGCGCGCCGTGACCCCCGGGTCGGTGTGGCGCACGCTCCCGGCCAGTACACCGTGCTCGTCGTAGCGGATGCGGTAGGTCACCTCCTCCCCGAGGGTCAGCACCTCGGGGAGCACTCCCCGCCCCTCCAGGTGCGCGACGGCCTCGGGGCCGACCACCCGGATGTGCTCGCCGCACTGGGCCCGGATGTGCAGCGAGTGCAGTTCCCAGTGCAGGTAGGGGGTCAGCGGCCACTCCACGACCCGCACCCTCAGAACGCGGGAACCCTTCCGCTCCAGGTCGGCGAACGCCTCCACCAGCCCGGCCCGGTCCTCCTCCAACATGCGGAGGGACTCGTGGACCCCTCCGTCCAGGTACCTCATCCAGCTGGGGTTCTCGGGCTGGTGGAAGTCCTGGAGCCGTTCCAGCTTCCAGGCGTCCGCTCCGCGCAGCGCCCCGAAGCGACGTGCGAAGTCCTCGTTGTAGGCGTCCAGGTCCAGAGGGTCGCCCTGGAGGTCGGTGAGGACGTCAAGCATCGGGGATGTCCGCCTTCGCCGAGATGAGCGCGTTGCGCGGGATGACGACGAGTCGCTCGTCGTCGTCGATGGCGGCCTCCTCGGGAAGCCGGGCGGCGTAGTGGTCGGTCAGGTCGCGGCCGATGACGGCGATGTCACCGTTCTCCAGTTCCCAGATGTCGGGGCAGCCCTGGACGTTGTTCGTGTTGCCGAGCTCCTCGGGTGACCGGCCCAGGCGGCGGGCCATCCGTGCGTCGGGGTCTGCTTCCCACGGACGTACCATTGCTGTCCTTTCCGCGCACACCGAATCGGGGGGAGGGTGTGCTGAAGTTAAAATAACATGACGGCGAATAATGTCCGGTAACTATTCTGTGTCTGTTGGAGGAGGTTGTGTGCGCGGTGGGAGGTGTGTTCATGGAGTTCAGGATTCCGCGCGAAAAGCTCCGTTGGTGCGTGTTGTGCATGGTCTGACCTGCTGTGACGTGATGGAGTGAAGTTGTCATGAATGATGTGTGCGGAATATGCGAAAGAGCGTTCCAATGCACGTGTATGTGCACATGAATAGGCGGTGCCGATTCGTGGAGCCGGCGGTTCCGAACCATGGGGGAAGCACCTTCGTCCGAGGGTCTTCGGGTCTCGGATCGCCGGTGCGGGAAAAGGGCTGGCCGGAGGGGAGGGGCCGGCCGCGGCAGGCCCCCACGGCGCCACCGTTCCCATGGCACCACCGCGCGTATCCGGGACACCGGGGCCTGGCGGCAGGAGCAGCGCCTGGACGTCCGGGGCGCGTCCCCGGGTCGGGCGGAGCGCGACTACGGACCCGTGCGCCGGCATGGACGTCAGCCGTATCCCGGACGCGGTCAGCCCAGGACGGGAGCCGTACGCGTCCGCGAGTGGGCGGGCCGGGCCGTGTGCGGGAGGTGGCGGACGAAGGCGCAGGTGAACGGTCGTGGCGGCACGGGCGGAGGATGTTGACGGGGGCGCTCACGGGCACCCCCCTCCTCAGGTGTGGCAGCTCTGGCAGCGGCGCGTGGCGATCCGCTCGGTGTCGCCGTGCGTGGCACGGGCCGGGGAGCCCTCGCCGAGACGCCGCCACAGCTGCGGGCCGGGGCCGGGAATCCAGCCCCACAGCGGTGCCTGGATCTCGGAGACGGACTGGTGCGGGCAGCCCGGGCGGTGGGCCACGCCCCTCGGTGAGATGAGGACGGTGCCGCCGGGGAAGCGCGCGTCTCCCAGGGCGGGGCCACCGCCCTGCCCGCGGGTGCTTCGGTCCTCACCCCCACGGCCGGGACGCCCTACGGCCGGTCACGGTTCCTCCCGTCCGCCCGGCTCCCGCGGACCGGGAGGGGAACCAGGCCCGGCCTCCGCTCCGGTCCCCGTCCCGGGCCCGGCCTCCTCCTCGAAACCGCCGCCGTCCCGGTCGGGGGCCGCCGCGGGTTTCTCCTCGTCCTCGGTGGCGGAGAGCAGGTGGTGCTCCTCGACCTCGTACCGCCGGATGTAGAAGCTGAGGAACGCCTGCATGCTCGCACCCATCGGTAGCGCGAGCAGCGCGCCGGGCGCGCCCAGGATCGCCACGCCCGCCAGGACCGAGCCGAACGCCACCGCGGGGTGCATGTCCAGGGTCTTGGCCGTGATGCGGGGCTGGAGCAGGTAGTTCTCGAACTGCTGGTAGACGATGACGAACACGAGCACCCACACGGCGGGCCAGGCCCCCTCCAACAGGGCCACGAGCACGGGGACGGCGCCGCCGATGTAGGTGCCGATGGTGGGGATGAACTGCGACAGCACACCCACCCACAGCGCCAGGGCGAAGGCAAAGGGAATGTCCAGCACCGCCAGCACCACGTAGTGCGCGCCCGCGGAGACCAGGGCCAGCAGCGCCCGGGAGTAGAGGTAGCCGCCCGTCTTGGCGATCGCGATCTCCCAGGCCCGCAGCACCTCGCGCTGGGTGCGCGGCGGCAGGACCGAGCAGATCACGCGGCGAAAGCGCGGGCCGTCGGCGCACAGGTAGAAGGTGAAGAGCGCGACCGTCAGCGTGTTGAAGAGCAGCATCAGGACGGTCGTCCCGGCGCCCCAGACGTTGTCGGCGATCCTGGAGGCGTACTGTTCGACCACCCCGCTGGCGCTGGAGACCTCGTCGAGCAGGGTGGTGGGGGAGTAGGAGGTCTCGAACGTGGTGTTGACCCAGTTCAGCGCGGCGCGGACCATCGCGGGCACCTCGGAGGCGAAGGCCAGGACCTGACCGATCAGCATGGACCCGAGCATGCTGAAGAACACCACGGCCAGGGCCAGGACCAGGAGCATCACCGTTCCGGTGGCGGGTCCGCGCGGCCAGCGGCGCCGGTGGAGCCAGTTGACCGCGGGTTCCAGCGCCAGCGCGAGGAACAGCGAGATCAGCAGCAGCATGATGAGGCTCTGTAGCTGGAGGAACAGCCACAGGGCGACGCCGAACGCCGTGACGATCCACAGGGCCAGCATCATGGCGCGGGGGAGCCAGGGCGGCATGCCGCCTCCGCGGTCGGGGCGCTGGACCCCGGGCGGTGTGGTGCTCGTGCGCAATCCGGTTCTTCCTCACTGTGTGCGGCGCGCGACGGGACTCTCGCCGCTCGCCGGGACTGTTCGCCGCCCACCGGACGATAGCCCCTCCCCGAGGCCGGGGGCCGGAAGACGGGTTTTCGGCGGTCACGCGGGCCCCACGTCCGTGGGGAGACCAGCCCGCCGGCGCCGGCGCCCTCCTCCGTAACGTCTCTGACATGGGACGGACACGGTAGGACGGTCGGCGCGGACGTCCCCCACGGCGGAGGCCGTGCGGATCACTCCGGAGAGGGGCGACAGCCGCCG
This sequence comes from Nocardiopsis sp. TRM 82005, assembly GCF_056312425.1. NCBI lineage: Bacteria > Bacillati > Actinomycetota > Actinomycetes > Streptosporangiales > Nocardiopsidaceae > Nocardiopsis > Nocardiopsis sp. TRM 82005. The sequence goes on along the minus strand of NZ_JBWDTQ010000012.1, from coordinate 188,296 downwards.
CCGGAAGGGAGAGAGCATGTCGACCACGACTGACAACGGCATCGACGTCGGTCCCCTCGCTCATCGAGGCCGCCCGCCGTCGTGCCGAGGCGGAGGGCGTTCCCGTGGACTTCCGGGAGGCCGACGCCGAGAGGCTGCCGTTCGCCGACGGCACCTTCGACTACGTGCTGTCCGCGCTCGGCGTGATGTTCACCGCCGGCCGCCAGCGCGCGGCCGACGAACTGGTACGGGTCTGCGTCCCCGGAGGACGGATCGGCCTCGTGAACTGGACGCCGGCCGGTTTCGTCGGCGAACTGCTCAGGACCCTCAGCCGGCACGCCGCGCCTTCCGCCCGGCGCCCGGTCGCCGATGCGCTGGGGCGTTGAGGACACGCTCCGGGAGCTGTTCGGGGAGGGGAGCTCGGATCTGGAGTGCGGCACGCGCACGATCACCGAGCGCTTCGTCTCGCCGGAGCAGTTCACCGACTTCTTCGTCACCCACTACGGGCCCACGTACAAGGTGGTGCAGCGACTGGACGACGCGGGCGGGCAGGCCTTCCACCATGACCTGGCCACCTTCGCGGCGTCGGCGAGCCGTGCGGATGACGGCACGGTGGTGTGCGACTGGGAGTACCTCGTCGCCGTAGCCGCCAAGGCGGGCTGAGGCGAAGGACACCGCGGATGTGGTCGGTGGGCACGGATCCTCCTGAAGCCGGGAACCCACAGTGTTCTCCGCCCGGCGCTCGCGTGCCACCTGTTCTCCGGCTTCGAACGCGAACGCACACGCGCCGAACGGGGCTGACGCGGCGGGCGCAGGAGTCCGGGCACCTACGCGCCGGCTTCGCCCGGACCGGCCTGACCCTTGCCCTGATGGCCGAACCGCTCCGCGAGGGCTTGGGCCTCGTCGTAGCTCGGCACCCCTTCGGGGAGGGGGCGGCCCGACGCCACCGCCTCGGCCGCCGCGAGAACCCCGTGCAGCGCGGCGCGAAAGAGCAGCGAACCGCAGCTCACGCGGCGCACACCCAGCTCGGCGAGTACGCGCAGGGGCGGGCCCGCGGGGGAGTGGAGGATGTTGAGCGGAACGCGCAGGGCACCGGCCAGGGCGGCGATCTCCTCCTCGCCGTGCAGACCGGGCACGAACACCCCGTCGGCCCCGGCGTCCTCGTAGGCGGCGGCCCGGTCGGCCGTCTGCTCGACGTGCCCGGGCAGCCACCAGGTGTCGGTGCGGGCGTTGAGGAACAGCGACGGAGCCTCCTCCTTCACCGCGCGGATGACCGCCCGCTGCCGCTCGGCGTCGGCCAGCCCGCCGTCCGGAAGGCCGTCCTCCAGGTTGATCCCCGCGATCCCCGTCCGCTCCAACCCGGCGGCCAGCGCGGCGACCTGCGCGGGCGACGCGCCGAAGCCGCCCTCGACGTCCACGCTGACCGGTACCTCCAGCCGGGACAGGCCGCGGGCCAGCCGCAGCGTCTCCTCACGTGCGTCCCCCCGGGCGTCGGGCAGCCCGGCCGCCGCGGCCACGCCCAGGCTGGTGGTCCCCACGGCGCGGAACCCCGCCGCGGCCAGCGCGGCCGCCGAGGCGTGGTCCCAGGCGTTGGGGAGCAACAGGGGCTCGTCTTCCAGGTGCAGGGCACGGAAACGCTCACCAGGGCTCACCGCCTCCGTGGAGGCGTCGGAGCGACCTAGCCGGAAGCGGTCGGGGCCGCCTGGGGCGGCACGGACGTCGGTGTGCCCGGTGGCGGACACTGCTCGTGAGGTCATGGGGTGACGTTAGGGCCTCGTCGTTTCGGCCTCCGCCGAAGTGAGGCGGCCCGTCGCGGTCGACCGGCGCGCTCGCCCGGTCCCGCCGGTACGGGGCGGGCGGAATCCTGCTTGGCATCGGTCGACCGTAATTACTTCCCTGTGTGACCGTGAAACGGTTTCCCGGGGCGTCTCTCATGAATAATTCACATTACGATATGTCCCGATTTAATGAATTTTTTATGTAGTGTATTTCTGGGTCCGGTGTGACCGCTGTAAGCGGTTTATGAGCAAGTTTTCGCTGTTCATGGTCCTTGTTGTGGCCGGAGGGGCTCCTGGGTCGGCGGGGCGCGTGCGTTCCGGTGTTCGATGAGGACCGGCGTGGGTATGGGACATATTTTTCCCTGCGAGTACCGAGAGGGACCATGATTGCCTTGCGTAACTCGAATGGACAATCCTAGGGTTATCAGCGGTTTACGGAACGCTGCCCCGTGCCTCAACGGCCCCCGGTCAGCACACGTATCCGAGTAGACGCGACCCCTTTCCCTCCAGACCCGCTCCGCGGGGCCCAGGTCCCGCGGAGCGAGCGCACGACGACACAGGAGAGACACGGCGGATGTCGATCGATTCAGTACCCGAGGTACGGACCGAGAAGCAACAGAGCCCGGGGGCCGCCGCGCGCAGCCTGGCGACCACATCCCCCGCGAACTCGGCGAGCCGGCCCTGCTGCGCGGCTTCGACGTCCTGGACGTGCTGACGACCCTGGCCGACCGCTACCCGCCCATCGCGGCCGACCGCGTCTGACCCCCGCGCGGCGGCGCGGACCCCGCGCCGCCGCGCCCCCGCATCCGCCGCCGACCCGAACGCGAAGGACTTCCATGCCCGCCGGTTCAGCCACCGACCACCGCTCCACCGCACCCCCGGCCGACCCCGACGCCGCACCGGTCATGCTCGAACTGGTCGACGAGGACGGGACGACGACCGGTACCGCGGAGAAGGTCTCCGCTCACCTGCCTCCCGGGCGACTGCACCGGGCCTTCTCGGTCTTCCTCCTCGACGACCGGGGCCGCCTGCTGCTCCAGCGCCGCGCCCTGGGCAAGTACCACTCTCCCGGGGTGTGGTCCAACACCTGCTGCGGCCACCCCCACCCGGGGGAGCCGCCCTTCGTGGCCGCCGCCCGGCGCACCTGCGAGGAGCTGGGCACGGCCCCCGCGCTCATGCGCGAGGCCGGGACGGTGCGCTACAACCATCCGGACCCCGCCTCCGGGCTGGTGGAGCAGGAGTACAACCACCTGTTCGTGGGACTGGTGCGCGACCGGCTCCGCGCCGATCCGGACGAGGTCGCCGAGACCGCGTTCGCCGACTCCGCGGAACTGGAGCGCATGCGCGGGAGCCTGCCGTTCTCGGCGTGGTTCCCCACGGTGTTCGACGCCGTGCTGCCCGCGGTACGCGAACTGGCCGCGAACCCCCGCTGGTGACCCCGTCCGTACGGGTGGCGCGACCCGTACGGGGGAGCTGCCGGCCCCGGCCGCCGTCTCCTCGGATGCGGCAAGAAATTGCCATGGCCCGGCGTTCGTGTGGCCGCTAGCCTCACGTTCGGACCATCCGTGCTCGTATGTGGACGAGCGGTGACGGAATGGACATCGTGAGAACCGAAAGGACCGTATTCCATGGGCAGCAACCGGGTGCAGGCCGCCAAGCAGCTTCCTGACGCCTACGCCAGTCTCGCCGCGATCGGTGAGACCGTGAACTCGGTCATCGATCCCCGGCTGCACGAGCTGGTGAAGCTTCGCGCCTCCTTTCTCAACGGGTGCGCCTTCTGCGTGGACATGCACTCCAATGAGGCCCTCAAGGCCGGGGAGTCCCAGCAGCGGCTCCTTCTCGTCAGCGCGTGGCGGGAGTCGGGCTCTCTGTTCACCGGTGCCGAGCGTGCCGCCCTGGCGCTCGTCGACGAGGTCACCAGGCTCGGAGAGCACGGAGTCTCCGATGAGGTGTACGGGGCCGTCGCCGAGCACTTCTCCGAGAAGGAGATCGCCGGTCTGCTCATGGCGATCGGCCTGATCAACTTCTACAACCGGTTGGGTGTCTCCACCGAGATGAAGCCGCCCAAGCGCTGACTCCGACGGGGACGGCCCGGATGGCCCCCGAACGACCGTCCGGGCCGCGCTCAGTAGCGCACCCGCGCCAGGGGAGGACCGAAGGGGGCCGAGTCCAGCCAGCGGCCGGCGCGCCGGGACACCGGTGCCGCCAGTGCCGCGCTCCGCTGTAGGAAGCGGTCGCTCCATGCACGGGCGGTGAGGTGTCCGCACGCCGCAGCGGCCGCCTCGCGGTTGGCCAGCGCGGCCCGACGGCGCGTTCGGGCGTATCCGGGAACGTCCCCCGCCGCGACCGCTCCGACCGCCGCCACCGCGTCGGCGATCCCGGAGTTCATGCCCCTGGCGCCGAAGGGAGGGAACAGGTGCGCGGCCTCTCCTGCGAGGAGCACCCTGCCGTGCTCGTCCGCGAACTCCTCCGCGACCCGCTGCTGGAAGCGGTACCGGGACACCCAGGTGACCTCGTGCCCCTCCAACACCGAACCCACCCACGACCCGGTGTCGGCGGTGAACCGCTCGGACTCCTCCCCGGTGCGGCACTGGAGGTCGATCCTCCAGCCGCCGCGGAAGGGGACCAACAGCACGTTGCGCCCGCCCACGCCCGGGTGACGGTAGTGGAACACACGCTCGGGCTCGGGGGAACGGTCGTCGCCGGCCACGTCCACCACCACGAAGTCGCCGCCTGAGGACGTCCCGTCGAGCCGGATCCCCAACTCCGCCCGCACCGTCGACCTCGGACCGTCCGCCGCGATCACGCGGTCGGCGGGCATCGGCGTGCCCCGCGTGTCCACGACCACGGCTCCGGCGGGCGAGGTCTCGACCCCGGCTACGCGGGTGCCCCACTCGATGTGGACGTTCGCCGCCTGACAGGCACGGAACAGGTGCTCCTCGACCAGGCTCTGAGGCAGGCTGGAGAACGGTGGGAGCCCGGTGCCCTGGACCTCGTAGGTGCGCTGGTAGACCGTGCGTCCGGCCCACAGCGTCCTCTTCGCGGGCCAGACGAGCCCGTCCGCGGCCAGAGCCGAGCCCAGACCCGGGCTTATCCGCTCGAACGCCTCCAGGGACGCCCGGTGGACGAAGACGGCCCGGCTCCCCGGACGGACGCGTCCCGGGTTCCCGGCCTCCAGCACGGTCACGTCCATGTTCCTGCGCGCGGCCTCCAGCGCGGCCGTCAACCCCACCGGTCCCGCACCGACGACGAGGACCCGGGTCATGGTGCGCCGACCAGATCCGGGTTGAAGCGTTCGGCCACGTAGATGTCGGGAGCTCCGGACAGACGGATCAGGTATTCGCGCCAGGGCGCTCTTCCGCTGTCCGCGTCCCCGTCATCCCAGGGGGCACGGCCGAAGGAGACGATCCTGCGCTGGCCCTCCCCGGCGACCGCCAGGGCATGGCCCAGCGGCGTGCCGGGGTCCGACAGGGCCCCCACCACGTGCGGGGGAGCGCAGGCGTCGCTGACGACGAGGTTGCGTGAGACCGGCGTACCGTCCGGGGCCAGCAGTTCGGACCCGCGCACGATGGCCAGCGCACTGCCGGCCAACTCCAGCAGGCGCGCCACACGGACCTGGAGCCGGGACGCCGCGTAGGTGTTCCGTTCCAGCAGCCTGACCCCCAAGGGGCCGCCCACGGCCTCCTCCAGGAGGAGCGTGGTGGACCCGGAGTGCAGCAGCAGCTCCTCAGGGTCCAGTCTGCGTACGGGCGGACTGCTCACCACCGGGGCTCCCCTCCCTCGCGGACCGACGCCAGGAAGTTGCCGAGCCGTTCCTCGACGCCGGCGAGCAACAAGTCCCCGAAGGACACACGTGCCGCTCCGGCCTCGGCCAGCGCGGCGGGTGAGGGGCCGCCGGGCAGCCACAGCAGGTTCACCGGACCGGGAATCAGCTGGAGGAGACGGTGTACGGCCTCCTCCGGGCCGGCGAGGATGGGGAACACGCAGTCGGCGCCCGCCGCCAGGTAGGCGCGGGCCCTGCGGACCGTCTCCTCCACGAGCTCCTCCCAGGGGGCGTGCGCGCCCTCGATCCGGTCCCGCAGGAAGACGTCCACGCGGGCGTTGACCACGAGCGGGACGGGGCCGGCCGCGGCCCTGATCCGGGAGATGAGGTCGCTCTGGGCCGAGGTGCCGGCCAGCACCCCCTCGTCGTGCAGGCTGTCCTCGACGTTGCACCCCGCCGCGCCGGTCTCGACCAGCCAGCGGGAGATGTCCTCGGGAGCCATTCCGTAGCCGCGTTCGAGGTCGACCGTGACGGGTACGGACACCGAACGGACCAGTCGGGAGGCGGCGGAGAGCATCTCCTCGCGCGGCGCGGTCTCCCTGCCGCGGTACCCCATGGTCCGGGCGACCCCGTCGCTCGTCGTCCCCAGGGCGGGGAAACCGGACGCCTCGATGGCACGGGCGCTCAACGGGTCCCAGGCGTTCGGCAGGATCAGCGTGGGCGATCCGGGTTCGTGCAGCTCCGAGAAGATCCGCGCGTTGGTGTGCATGGCTGTGCCGGTCCTCCTAGACGGGAAGTGGTGGGAGACGGTGGAAGGACGCGTCGGGGTCATGTGGAACCGAGGGATGAGGCCGCCAGGGGAGCGGAGGCGACGGTGAGCTGGTCCTGATCGCCCGACAGGTTGGCCACGGCCCACTTGGCGACGTGGACGCGCGAGGAGCACCCCAGTCTTCGCATGACCTCGCGGACGTGGTTGATGGCGGTCCACTCGGAGATGACGAGGTGCTTGGAGATCTCCCGGTTGGTCAGGCCGCCCGCTATCAGCCGTGCGACCTCGCTCTGACGGGGGGTCAGGGGGGAAGCCTCCTTCCACACCCCGACGCCCTTCTCGCCGGGCAGGGGGGACACCCTCCGGACGCCCTCCTCCTCCGCGACTTCCCGGGCGAACATGCGGGTGGTGTTGAACAGTGTGAATCGGGGGCCTGCGCAGCACTCCTGCTCCACCTGGACGAGGTTCCTCTCGACGAGCAGCCGTAGTGAGTGCTCCGAGGGCGGGGCCGCCCCCGGGGCGTCCACAGGCCGCTTCCCGAAGTCGCCCTCCTCGTCGCTCAGCCTGAGGAGTAGTTCACGCGCCTTCCCGGGAAGGGTGTCATAGGTCTTGCGGATCGCGTCGGACATACTGTCGTGGCGCATGGAGACGGAGCCGTCGTGTGCGCTGAGAATGCCGATTCCGGACCGGAGCCTGCTCCGGAGCGCGTGGAGGCCGAGGATCCTCAGCCACGGCGCGGCGAACTCGATGGCCAGCGGAAGGCCGTCGAGGGCTCGGGACACCTCGATGAGCGTCGCGTGGTCGGTGCGTTCGAGGGAGAACGTCGGCTCTCGGCTCCCCGCCCTGTCGACCAGGAGCCGGACGGAGGGTGATTCCAGCACGTCCTCCGCCCGCGCCCCCTGCGGCAGGGGCAACGGGCACAGCAGGAAGAGCCGTTCGCCGTAGAACCCCATGGCCTGTCGTCCGGTCGCGAGCACGTTGAGTCGCGGGCGTCGTGAGAGAAGGTCTCGCAGGTCGCTCTGAAGGCACGCCCGTGCCGAGTCGTAGTTGTCGATGATCAGCAGTTCGGGACCGGAGTCGTCGAGGTCCGGGGGGAGAGCCGACATGAGGCCCTCCCGGCGTCGGTCCGCGGGGCCGGTACAGACCGGGCATGAGGCGCAGTCCATGATGTGCACGCCCTTGGCGAACTCCTGGCACCACGTCTTGGCGAATTCGATGGCGAGCCGGCTCTTACCCGCGCCGGCAGGTCCGGAAAGGGCGATGAGGCGATGTCCCGCGGCGAGCAGACCTGAAAGTTCCTCCAGCTCGCCGGTACGGCCGAACAACGGCGGGAGGGAGTTGGCCATGGCGAGTAGTTCATCAGCCCGGAGTCGTTTAGTACAGGAATGTTCAGACATGCTCTATTGACACTCCAAATCGATTTCTGTCGACTCGCAGACAGCGGCCCCCCGACAAGGTGTCCTTCGGGGGACCGCGTTCGAAAAGGTGGGAGGGCCCTCTTTGGTTCCCGGGAAGCATACACGGTTTCGCTCGCCATAGATGTTCATGGAATATGTGGGCGCTCGAGGTTCGTATACGTCTGTCACATTCAGTGGCGCTGACGCTGGTTTCTCTCTCCTGTGGTGAAACAAGGATGTCTGTATGTGTGCATATGCGAACTTTGTCTGTTTGCGATGTTGGCCGGATTCGGTCGCCCGGGTTTGGTTCGCGCGAAATGTGGAACGCGGGCGGGCCCGCCGCCCAGGGGTGCTCGGGCCCCGGCGGATCCGGCCGTGCGGCGCTGGGCCCGACCTGGTTCCGTGCGTCCGTGGCCATGCGGACCGCTGTATGCCATAGGTCCCGAAACGCCTATGGGGGAGGGAGTGTCGAGCGTCGCCAAGGTCACTCCCCCCGTGGCCGCTGAGGGCGTGGGCCGACTCCGGGGTGATCCAGTCGCTTCCTTGTGCGCGGGAGCCCCCCGAATCGAACTATCGCCCTGAGTGATTATCTTACTTCTCAGAGTGCTAGTTTTTAGCGCTCCTCGGTCGTGGCGTACGGAGCTCCGGCTCGTGTGCGTCCCGCTGGCGCGTACCCGTGCGGAGGGCGGGGCCCATGAGGGTGTGCGGTGAAAAGCGCTTGGCGCCCCGGGCGACGTTTCCTGTTCACGAGTGCGTGCACTGCTGTTTTCGTTCCTTCGGTGCCCGATTGCCATCCCGGTGTCGGCCCCGCTCTCCGCGGCCTCAGAATTGAATCATTCCATTTGGCATCCAGTGCCAGGTTCGTGCCCGAAGCTCCCGTCGGTACTGTATGGCAAATTCTTGCCATGTCCAGATTGGCAAGAATTGGCCATATGATTGTTATTTGTCTCAAGATGCCCCGTGGTTAGTATTTTTCTGGCCGAAGTGCATTGTTCGGATGTGCGGCTTGCGGGTGCCCCGAGTGAAATTCGGAGAACCCCGCGTTCCGTGCAAGGTTAAAATTCCTTATCTGAAAAGGATCTTTGTGACTGTTGACAGAAGGGGATTTCTTCGTGCGGGGGTCGTCGCGGCGACGGCCGCCGCCGTGTCCTCGACCATGGCGGCGTCCGCTTCCATGGCCGGGTCGACGGGAGGGGTCGCGAGCAGAGACTGGGGTTCGCTGCGCCGCGGTTTCCAGGGCGACGTGGTCCTTCCCGGGGACTCCGGCTACGGCCGGGCCATCCAGTTGCAGGTCGCCGAGTACGACAAGGTGAGGCCGGCGGCGGTCCTGTACTGCGAGAGCGAACAGGACGTGAGCACCGGCCTGCTCTTCGCCCAGGACCACGATCTGCGACTCGTGCCCAGAAGCGGCGGCCACAACAACGCGGGATACTCCACCTGTGAAGGGCTCGTCCTCGACGTCTCCCGGATGAACGGCGTCTCCGTCGGTGCCACGGCCACCCAGATCGGAGCCGGCCTGCAAGCCGTGGACGCGCTCCCCGCCCTCGCCCCCCACGGTGTGGCCCTGCCCAACGGCACCTGCCCCACCGTCTCCGTGGCGGGGTTCGTCACCGGAGGCGGTACGGGCCCCTTCACCCGCCAGTACGGCGTGGCTCCCGACAACCTCCGGTCGGCCCGTGTGGTCCTCGCCGACGGAAGGACGGTGACCTGCGGCCCCGACCAGCACCCCGAACTGTTCTGGGCCGTCCGCGGCGGAGGCGGCGGCAACTTCGGGGTCATCACCGAGTACACCCTGGACCACGTTCCCGTGTCGAGGATGGGGCGGTTCCGCCTGGTCTGGCCGTGGGACGCCGCCGTCGACGTGGCCCTCGGACTCCAGGAGTGGATTCCGGACCTTCCCCGCGAGATCGCGGCGGACCTGCTGGCCGTCCTGCCCGACGCGGCCCCCGGGACCCCACCGCTCCTGCAACTCGCCGGAACCTCCCTCGGGTCCCCCGAGGCGCTCGGCGCCGAGCTCGACCGCCTCGTCGCCCTGGTGGGCACGCCGCCCTCGGAGAGGACCGCTGTCGACCTCCCCTACGGGGAAGCGATGATGAGCGTCTGGGGCTGCGCGGACAAGACCACCGAGCAGTGCCACCGAGTCGGCTCCGCTCCCGGGGGACAACTGCCGCGCGACGCGTTCCGCATCGCCCGTGGAAGGCTCGTCGACGGCCCGATCGGGGAGTCCGGTGTCACCGACCTCGTCGAGGCGTTCGAGGCCGACCGCGCCCCGGGCCAGGTCCGGATCATGTCGTGGCGGATCATGGGCGGCCGGGTCAACGAGACCAGCCCCACCAGCACGGCCTTCTACCACCGCACCGCCGCCTTCAACGTCTCCTTCGTCTTCGGCCTGACCGGGGCCGAGTACGAGCAGGAGGAGAAGGACGTGGTGCTGGCGTCCCTGCACGACGCCTTCGAGGTCCTGAACCCCCACTCCAACGGGCACTCGCTCCAGAACTTCACCGACCCCTACCTCTCCGACTGGCGCTACGCGTACTACGGCCGTAACCAGGCCCGCCTCGTCAGGGCCAAGAGGACCTACGACCGACACCGCTTCTTCCGCTTCGAACAGGCGATCTAGTCGGGTATCCGATCAGGGAGACGAACGTGAACACCCCGTTGAACGAGACGACCGCGGCCGGGACCGCCGCGGACCCCGAGACCCACCTGCGCGAGGTGCTCGAATGGCACTTCTCCCCCGAGACCGGCTCCCCCTTCTGGCTGGAGAGGGCCTCACGGCTGGACTTCGACCCGCTGCGTGACGTCAAGGGGCTGGCCGACCTCGACCTCTTCCCCGACTTCAGCGAGGACCTGCGCACGGTCCCCGTGGAGAGCCTGATTCCGACCGGATCCGCGGAAGCCCGATTCGAGGTGTTCGAGTCGGGCGGCACCACCGGAGCCCCCAAACGCGTGGTCGACGCGGTCTCGCGCGGCCGCAACGTGGAATGGGTGAGCGGTGTGCTCCGGGACCACGGCTTTCCCGAGCGGGGCCACTGGCTGCACGTGGGCCCGAGCGGACCGCACGTGGTCGGCCGGACGGTCCGGCACCTGGCGGCCGAGCGGGGCGCCCTGTGCTTCACCCTCGACCTCGACCCGCGCTGGGTCAAGCGGCTCATCGCCGATGGACGCACCGATCTCGCGAACGAGTACCGCGAGTACCTGCTCGACCAGATCGAGCTGATCGTGCAGTCCCAGGACATCAGGGCCATGTTCGTCACGCCCCCGGTCCTGGAGGCACTGTGCGCTCGGGAAAGCCTCTACGAGACCGTCTCGCGGAAGGTGCGCGGACTCCTGTGGGCCGGCACCAGCATCAGCCCGGAGACCCTGTCGCAGATCGAGAACACCTTCTTCCCGGACGCCGCGGTGGCGGCCATCTACGGCAACACCCTGATGGGCATCGCCCCCCAGCGTCCCAGGGCGGAGGGCGATCCGTCCCCGTGTGTGTTCACCCCCTACTTCCCGCAGTCCGTGGTGCGGGTCGTGGACGCCGATACGCGGACCACGGTCGAGTACGGCGAGCGCGGCCGAGTGCTCATCCACCTGCTGAGCGAGGACATGTTCCTGCCCAACGTCCTGGAACGAGACACCGCCCTGCGCGTAATGCCCGCCTCCGGCAGTGAACTGGACGGACTCGCCGATATCAGGCCCTTCCAGGACCCCAGGGAAAACAGGCTCATCGAGGGGGTCTACTGATGTCTCGCACCGTGACACCCGTCGGGATCGGACCGGTCATCTGCGGGGAGGACGCCTCCAGCCTGGACAAGGCAGACCTGAACGCCCTGGACGGGACCCCCCTGGCCAGGGTCGCCACCGCGCCCAGGCTGCTGGCCCTGGGCGCTGTCAAGATGATGCGCTCGGCGGATCCGGGGCCGGTGCCCGGCGCCGAGGTCTTCGCGGAGGCGGGGCGCCTCTTCGCCGAGGCGGAGCTGGAGGGCGACTCCCCCCGCGAGTACCGGTACCGGGTCAGCGCCGCCACCGGGACCCCGATCGGGGCCGTGGAGCGCGCCGGCGACGGTATCCGCGCCAGCCTGGAGCGGATCGAGTTGCTGAACCGTTCCGAACTCCCCGCCCCCTTCTCCGAGGACGGCTTCCAGACGCGCTGGGTCCCGCGCGGGACCCTGCTCGCCGCCATCGTGCCCAACAACCATCCCGAACCCAACGTCTCATGGGTCCGGGCGCTCTCCCTCGGATACGGGGTGCTGGTCCGCCCCGGCAGCCGAGATCCGTTCACTCCCCGCAGGCTCGTCGCCGCACTGGTCGCGGCCGGCCTGCCCGGACACAGGATCAGCTTCCTCCCCGGCGACCACGACCTGGGCGAATACCTGTTGCAACTGGCCGACCTGGGGCTGGTCTACGGAGGGCCCGCCGCGGTGGAGCGCTGGCGCACACGGAGCGACGTCCTCGTACGCGGCCCGGGAGGGAGCAAGGCCCTGGTCGACGTTCCCGTCACCGGCGAACTCCTGGACGACCTGGTCACCTGGATCGCCGACGACGGCGGCGTACGCTGTAACAACGTCTCGGCCGTCCTGGTGCGCGGCGACCACGCCGCGCTCGCCGAGCGCCTCGCCGAGCGCCTGGCGGCCCTTCCCGTGCTGCCCACCGTCGACCCGGCCGCCACGCTCCCCGCCATCGCGGCGGAGAGCGCCGAGCCCATGCGCGACTACCTGCGGGAGGTGGGGGAGAAAGCCGTCGACCACTCCAGCCACCGCTATCCGGAGGGTCCCGTGACGGCGACGGACGACGGGGTCCTCATGCGCCCCCTGGTGGTCTCCACGACGGACCCCTCCGACCCCCTCGTGGGTACCGAGCTGGGTTTTCCCTTCGTGGTCGTGGCGCCGTGGGACGACGTCCACGGGACCGCCCCGCTGCGGGAGTCGCTGGTGGTGAGCGTCCTGGGGGACCGGGAGGACCTGGTCGAGCGCCTGCTGCGCGAGCCCACCGTACGCAAGGTCGTGGCCGGAAGGGCACTTCCGTGGGAGTCCCGCCCCCAGCTGCCGCACGACGGCAGCCTCGCGGGGTTCCTCATGGAACCGAAGGCGTTCGTGAGCGGCCACGGCCACCCGTGAGGCGACGGTGTCGCGTGAGCATGCCGGGCACGCTCCCACCGCTCGCGCCTCCCACATCCGTGGTCCGGAAAAGCCCGGCGGATCCCCTCTCCCGATGAGGAGTAACAGCGATGAACACCGCGACGAACACCGCGACACATCCACGAGACGGGGGCCTTCGTTCCCTCGAACGGGTCGGCCCCGGAGCCTGGCGGTACGACGGCTGGCGCGGGCTTCCCATCAGACAGCAGCCCACCTGGCCGGACCTCGGCGCGCTCCGCTCCGTCCAGGAACGCCTGGCGGCCCTTCCCCCGCTGACGACCGCCTCCGACATCCGACGGCTGGAGGCGGCGATGGCCAGGGTCGCGGCGGGGCAGGCCTTCCTGGTCCAGGCCGGGGACTGCGCCGAGCCCATGGGGGCCGCGGCCGTCACGGCCCTGCGTGGCAAGCACCGGCTCATCGGAGGACTGGCCGAGAGCGTGAGCGAGGGGGCCGGTCTGCCCACGGTCACCCTCGGCCGTGTCGCCGGGCAGTTCGCCAAGCCCCGTTCCCGACCCACCGAGACGGTCGACGGCGTCGAGATGCAGGCCTTCCGCGGCGAGGCGGTCAACGCCTCCGCGGCCGATCCGGACCTGCGCGTACCGGACCCGCGTCGGCTGACGGGCGCCTACCGCACCTCTCGGGCCGTGCTCAACGAGATGTACATCCTCGCGAGGGAGGCGGTCTCCCCTCCGTGGGACGGGGGACTCTCCGGGCACGCGGACGACGAGGGGGCCCCGACCGGTCAGGACAGGACCTGGGACGGTTCCCTGCGCTCGATCGTGGAGGGCTACGGCCAGACGAGGCGCCGCGGTGACGGCGGCTGGTCCCACACGGGGTTGTGGGCCAGCCACGAGAGCCTCCTCCTGGACTACGAGGAACCGTTCGTCCGGCGGGACCCGCTGACCGGCGAGTGGTTCCTGACGTCCACCCATCTGCCGTGGATCGGAGAGCGCACCAACCGGGTGGACGAGGCACACGTGTCCTTCCACGCCCGGATAGCGAACCCGGTCGGCTGCAAGGTGGGCCCCTCCACCAGCCCCGACGACCTCGTTCGGCTGTGCCGGGCCCTGGACCCGAACCGGCGGCCGGGCAGGCTCACCCTGATCTGCCGGATGGGGGCCGGCAAGGTGCGGGAGTTCCTTCCCGCGCTCGTGCGGGCCGTCCGCGGAGCGGGCCATCACGTCGTGTGGGTGTGCGATCCCATGCACGGCAACACCGAGCAGCTGCCGGGCGGGCGCAAGACCCGCCGGACCGAGCTGGTCGCCTCCGAGATCGAGGGCTTCTTCGACGTACTGCGCCGTCAGGGCGCCTGGCCGGGCGGAGTGCACCTGGAGGCCACCGACGGCGAGGTCACCGAGTGCATCGGCGAGGGCGGGCCGCTGAACGAGGCCGGTCTCGAGGAACGCTACCTGACCCTGTGCGATCCCCGGCTGAACGAGAAGCAGACCCTCGCGCTCGCCGATGTCGTGAGCCGGCTGGTCGCCCGGGGATGAGCCGGGACGGGCGAGACCGGACGCGGGAGACGGCACGGACCCAGCATCGGAAGAAGAGAGCCGGATGATGAGAACGCTCCTGATAGACAACCACGACTCCTACACCTACAACCTCTTCCAGCTGATCGCCGAGGTCAACGGAGCCGAACCCGTGGTCGTCACCAACGACGCCCCCGGGGCCGACCGGCTGGACCTCACGGGGTTCGACAACATCGTCATCTCTCCGGGACCGGGACATCCGGCCCGGCCCAGGGACTTCGGGGCCTCGGCACGTGTCCTGGACAACGCGTCGGTCCCCGTGCTGGGGGTGTGCCTGGGGCACCAGGGGATCGCGCTGGGGGAAGGGGCGCAGGTGGTTCCCGCCAAGTCCGCCCGCCACGGTTACCTGGAATCGGTGCGGCACGACGGGCGGGACCTCTTCGAGGGGGTGCCCCAGGGCTTCACGGCCGTGCGGTACCACTCCCTCGCCGTTCCCGAACCGCTTCCCGAGTCCCTGGAGGCCGCGGCCTGGGCCGATGACGGGACGCTCATGGCGCTGCGCCACCGGACCAGGCCCCTGTGGGGCGTGCAGTTCCATCCGGAGTCGATCGAGACGAGCCACGGCCGTCTCCTGCTGGCCAACTTCCGCGACCTCACCGCCGCTCCGAGGCGTCCGGTGGTCCGGGGGGCCGCCTCTGCCGGCTCCGGTACGCGCAACCGGCTGCACCTGAGGGTGATCGAGGCGGCGGCGGACGGACAGGAGGTCTTCGACCGCCTCTACGCCGACTCCGGTGCCTCCGCGTTCTGGCTGGACAGCGCGCGTGTCGAGGCGGGACTCTCCCGGTTCTCCTTCCTCGGCGACGCCTCGGGGCCGCTCTCGGAGACGGTCCGCTACCGGGTCGACGAGGACGGGGTGCGCGTACGGCGCACCGGCGGAGAGCCCTTCAGCGTGCCCGGGAGCGTCTTCGACTACCTCAAGCACCGCCTGGCCGAGCGCCGTGTCGACCTGCCCGACCTTCCCTTCGACTTCACCTGCGGCTACGTGGGCTACTTCGGCTACGAGATGAAGGCCGACTGCGGTTCCCCCAACAAGCACCGGTCGCCCACCGATGACGCCGGCTGGCTCTTCGCGGACCGCTTCGTGGCGATCGACCACCTGGAGGACACCACCTACCTGGTCGCCATGAGCGATGGTTCCCCCGACCTGGTGGCGGGCGCCTCCGCGTGGCTGGACGAGACCGCGGCCGCCGTCCAGTCCATGGCGGGACACGTGCCCGGCCACGGGCCCGCCGACACCGCGGAACAGGTGGACATCGCCGAGCACCTGACGGTCGGCGGACCGGAGTACACGGCCGACGTCCGGGCGTGCCAGGACAAGCTCCTGGAGGGGGAGAGCTACGAGATCTGCCTGACCAACTCGGTGTGGCTCCCGGTGACCGAGGAGGGGCACCGCTTCTACTCGCGTCTGCGCGCCGTCAACCCCGCGCCCTACGGGGCCTACCTGCGTCTGGGGGAGGACACCGAGGTGGCGTGCTCCTCACCGGAGCGCTTCTTGACCATCACCCGTGACGGCGGGGTGGAGAGCAAACCCATCAAGGGCACCGTTCGCCGGGGCACCACCCCGGAGGAGGACGTCCAGCTCCGTGACTCGCTCGCGGCCAGCCCCAAGACCCGTGCCGAGAACCTCATGATCGTCGACCTGCTCCGCAACGACCTGGGCCGGGTGTGCCAGGTGGGAAGCGTCCACGTGCCCCGGCTGATGACCGCGGAATCCTACGCCACCGTGCACCAGCTGGTCTCCACCATCCGCGGGGACCTCAAACCGGGCACCGACGCCGTCGACGTGGTCCGGGCCTGCTTTCCCGGCGGTTCGATGACGGGCGCCCCCAAACTCCGGACGATGGAGATCATCGACGAGCTGGAGACCGAGGCCCGCGGTGTCTACTCCGGTTCGGTGGGCTACCTGTCCTGCAACGGTGCGGCCAACCTCAACATCGTCATCCGCACGGCGGTCAGGTCCGGTGACCACTGGAGGATCGGTGCCGGCGGGGCCATCGTCCTCGACTCCGACCCGGAGGAGGAGTTCGAGGAGATGGTGCTCAAGGCCGCCGCGCCCCTGGGTGCCTACCGCGTCCCCGAGGGGGTCCGGTGAACATAGCGTCCGACCTGTCGGACCGGTCCCGCGAGTGGTCCGCGCGGCCCGCCCTGTACGAGGGCGACACCGTCTGGAGCCACGGGCGGCTGCACGAGGCCGCGGCCCGTGCGGCCTCCGTCCTGGCCCTGCACGGGGTCCGCCCCGGCACCCGTGTGCTGATCGCCCTTCCCGACGGCGTCGCCTGGGTGACGGCCTTCCTCGCGGCCGCCCGTCTGGGTGCCGTCGCGGTGCTCACCAACCCGGCGCTGCCGAGCCGGGACCACGAGTTCGTCGTGGCGGACGCGGACGTGGGCCTCGTCGTCTGCGGGGACGAGCTCGCTGACCGGTTCCGCGGTATCGGCACCCTGAACGGTGACAGGATGCTCAAGGAGGCGGAGGAGAGCGCTCCGGCGTCGGCGGCGGACGTGTCCGGGGACGCCCCCCTGTACGTCCAGTACACGTCGGGGACCACGGGAAGGCCCAAGGGCGTGGTGCACCGCCACGGAGCCCCCCAGCACTACCATGCCTCCTTCGGCGCGGCACGGTTGCGCCTCGGGCCCCGTGACGTCACCTTCTCCGTCTCGCGGCTCTTCTTCGCCTACGGGTTCGGCAACAGCCTGGTCCTTCCCCTGTACTCGGGAGGGGCGGCCGTCCTGACACCCGGGCGTCCGGGGCCGGAGCAGGTGGCCGAGACCGTGGAGCGGTATCGGGCCAGTGTCCTGTACGCGGTGCCCTCGGTCTACGCCAACCTGGTCGGCGGCACCGACTCCTCGGCCTTCACGAGCCTCAGAGCGGCGGTGTCGGCGGGGGAGAGGCTCATCCCGGCCCACGGCGAACGGTATTCGCGCTTCCTCGGCGTCCCCCTGCTGAACCAACTCGGTTCCACCGAGGCCGGGCACGCCATGTGCGCCAACGGTGTGGACGACAACACGCCCGGGACGGTCGGCGCGCCTGTGCCGGGGTTCGAGTTCCAGGTCCGCACCAGGTCCGGGACGGAGGTCCGTGACGGCGGAGAGGGCGAGCTGTGGGTGCGCGGGCCGAGCGTGATGGCACGCTACCTCAACCGGCCCGAGGACACGGCGGCCACGCTCGTGGACGGGTGGCTGGCCACCCGGGACCGAGTCAGGCGCAACCCGGACGGCACCTACACCCATCTCGGCCGCACCGACGACATGGAGATGGTCGGCGGGATCACCGTCTCGCCCCTGGAGGTCGAGCAACTCCTGGGAGAGCACTCCGGTGTCCGGGACGTGGCGGTCGCGTGCGTCCTCGACGAAGCGGGGGCCAGCAGGCTCCGCGCGTTCGTCGTGCCCTCCGCGCAGGCCCCCGAACGGCTCACCGACGAACTGGAGGCCCTGGCGCGCGAGCGCCTGGCGGCCTTCAAGGTCCCGCGCAGTATCCAGACGGTCCCCTCGCTGCCGCGTACCCAGACCGGAAAACTCCAGCGCTTCCTGGTCCGGCAGGGCGCCTGGTGACCGGCCCCTCCCGCAGGCCGCGACGAAACCACTCCCGCAGGACGGGACGAACCCACATACGAGGACTGACATGCTGAAGAGGATTCTCCCCGAGCAGGCCTTCTACCTCGGCCTGTTGTTCGAGAAGGCGGCGGCCAAGCACGGGGGCGCACCCGTGACCCTGGACCAACCCCTCGACACCTTCCCCGAGCACGGCCTGGACCTGGACTACACCCAGCTCGCGGACGTGGTGGACGACCTGGCGGCGCGGCTCTGGGCGTGCGGAGTGCGCCCCACGGAACGGGTCGCCGTCTACAAGTCGCACAACTTCGACATCGCCCTCATCGCCTGTGCCGCCGCCCGGATCGGCGCGGTTCCCGTCACCCTGTCGCCCGCGCTGCACGGCGGGATCATCTCCGAGCTTCTGCGTCGCCTCGACAACCCCTGGCTGGTCAGCGACGCCGCCAAACTCGACGGTGACCTGGCGGAGCTGGACCTGTCCGCCATGACCCGGTCGGTGCTGGTGGCCGGAGTCCGGGAGCACGGGGCCGGCCGCTCCCTGACGGACCTGGCCGGCGCCCCCCGGCGAGAACCGGTCCGGTTGCACCCGACCCAGCCCGCCCTGATCACCCACACCTCGGGTACGACCGGGGTGTCGAAGCTGATGGTGCACACGGCGGGTGCCCTCTTCCACCGTCTCCTGTCCCAGCAGATCATCGCCTGGCCCGTCCGGGGCCGGGAGCGGATCGCCCTGTGCATGTCGTTCGTCCACTCCCGGTTCTTCCACTCCCTCGGCGTGTTCCTCAACTACGGCAACCCGCTCAGCGTGCTGGTCGACCCCGACCCGGAGGTGATCGGTCCGCTCTTCACCCGCCTGCGTCCCGGACTGGTCGAGACCCATCCGAACAACTTCATCCAGTGGGAGTCCCTGGCCGACGCGCCCGGCTCCCCCCTGGCCAGCGTGCGCTACTACAGCACGACCTTCGACGCCATCCACCCCCGCACCATCCAGAGACTGCTCGGGGCCTCCCAGAGAACCCGCCCCCTGATGGTGCAGCTGTACGGCCAGAGCGAGACCGGGCCGATCTCGGGCTGGTGGTACACGCCCAAGAGCGCCGAGAGCACCGACGGCCGCTGCGTCGGACTCCCGCTCCCGGGGTTCATCAAGGTCCGCGTGGTCGGCGAGGACGGCAAACCCGTGGGAAGGGGAAAGCACGGCCAGCTGGAGGTCCGCAGCCGCGGCCGGGTCCTGACCTATCTGGGCGAGGACGACCGCTACCGCCGACAGCTGGACGGCTCCTGGTGGCGGCTGGGGGACATGGGTTATCTGAACCGGCTCGGGCTGCTCTTCCTCATCGACCGGGACATCGACCAGATCGACAGCATCGACAGCAACCTCGAACTGGAGGACATCCTCATGTCCCGGCTCGAGGAGCTGCTGGAGGTCGTCATCGTCGCGGGTCGGGACGACAGCCCCGTGCCCCTCGTGTGCACCCGGAGGGACGAGCCCCTGGACAGCCGGCGCTGGAAGGAGGCGGTCAAGGACCTGCCCGCCCTCCCCGACCCCCTGCACGTGCCCTTCGCGGACCTGCCCCGCACCTCCACCTGGAAGGTCCAGCGTGTGCAGGTCCGCCGGATGCTCAGCGAGGGGAACCTCCGCACCGTCGCCCCGGTCGGATGACGTCCACGGAACGCGCGGGGCGGAAGGCCCCGCGCCACACCAGAACGTGTCCGCCGGCTACGAGAGGAAGGCCGAGAAGATGAGTAACGGGTCGGATGGCCTCCGCCACCCGGTACTGGTGGTCGGGGCCGGCCCCGTCGGGCTCACCGCGGCGCTGGCCCTGCGCAGCGAGCAGATCCCCGTCACCGTCCTGGAAGCCGAGTCCGAGGGGCGGATCCGCCCCGGCAGCAGGGCTCTGTTCCTGCACCGGGAGTCACTCGCCCTCCTGGAGCGGATCGCCCCCGGAATGCGTGGAACCCTCACCGGCCACGGCACGGTCTGGTCCACGAAGCGAACCCTGTACCGAGGACGCGAGGTCTTCAGCAAGACCTATCCGAACGGGGCCGTGGGCGAGTCGGCGCCCTTCACCAGCCTGCGCCAGGTGGAGACCGAGCACCACCTGATGCGTGCCTGCGTGGACGCGGGCGTGACGTTCGAGTGGGACGCCGAGATCGTCGGTGCCGACACCGGACCGGAGGACGTCGGTGTGCGCGGCCGGGACGGGAGGCGGTGGAGAGCGGAGTACGTGGTGGCCGCTGACGGCGCCCGCTCCGGAGTGCGCAGGGCCCTGGACATCCCGTTGGAGGGCGACCGCTCCGACGCCTTCCACGTGGTGGTCGACATCGAGGAGGACCCCGCGGCCCCCATGCCCCTGGAACGTGTCTTCCACTACGAGCACCCCGCCCTGGAGGGCCGCAGCGTCATGCGGGTCCCCTTCGCCGGAGGCTTCCAGCTCGACTTGCAGTGCAGGGACGGCGACGACCCGGACGAGTACGCGACCGAGGACGCGGCCAGGAAGTGGGTGGCGCGAGTCGTCCCCGACAAGTACGCGGACCGGCTGCTGTGGGTGTCTCGCTACCGGTTCCTGCGGGTCGTCGCCCGCGACTTCACCGACACCCACCGCAGGGTTCTGCTGGTGGGCGAGTCCTCCCACCTGTTCCCTCCCTTCGGGGCGCGCGGGCTCAACAGCGGAATCGCGGACTCGGTCGCGGCGGCCACCGCGATCGCCCGGGCACGCAGTGAACCGGGCACACGTGTCCAGGCGGTCGAACTGTTCGCCGGCCTGCGCCGGGACGCGGCGCTGTACAACAGCCAGGCCGCCGGAACGGCCCTCGCCCACCTGCGTCCGAGCACACGGCTGCTACGGCTGCGGCAGCGTTTCGCGGCCGGCCTCTCACCGTTGGTCCCCGCGTTCGGGGCCTGGCTGGAGAACGCGCCCTACGGTCCTCGTGAGGGCGCGGTCCCCGACTCGGGCGGGCGGTACTGACCATGTCGGTACGGACAGCGGACGCGTCCGTGCTCCCGTTCCGGCTCCGATGGGACGGGGGTATGAGGGAGGAGGCCACACCACCGGGCCGACTCCTGGTCGCGGACTCCTGGCTCGTGGAGGAGGGCTCCGTGCGCGGCGCGGGCCGCCACTTCGAAAGGTTCGCCCGCGCCTGCTCCCGGTCAGCCGGTGTCCGGGAGCACGCCGTCGCTGAGTTCTGGTCGCGTGCCCTGCGAGAGATCCCGGCCACGGGAGCCTGGTTCCCCAGGGTCGAACTGCGTCGTGCCGGGGGACCGGTGTTCTGTCTGCTCGTGCGTCCCGCACCCGAGCGGGGGGACCGCATGTCGGTCCTGCCCTGGGAGGGCGCGGACCCCCGGCGGCGTCCCCGGACCAAGGGCCCGGACCTGGAGCGGTTGGCGCGGCTCAGGGAGCGAGCCAACGATGAGGGTGCGGACGACGCCCTGATCCTCACCTCCTCGGGGCTGGTCGTCGAGTCCACCACCAGCGCGTTGCTGTGGTGGGAGGGGCGGCGTCTGTGCCTTCCCTCACCACGGCTCAGGGCGATGCCCAGCGTCACCTCGTCGCTGGTCGTGGACCTCGCCCGTCAGGAGGGTACGGAGGTCCGTCACCGTCGTGCCCGCCTCGAGGACCTCCACGGACGCGAGGCGTGGTTGGTCAACGCCCTCCACGGAATCCGGGTGGTGCGGTCCTGGACGGGCTCGCCCGTCACCGCGGGGCCGGGTGACCGTGCCGCGGCCTGGCGTACCCGTCTGGACGGTCTGCGGCGGCCGCTGGACACCACCGGGCTCCCCCGCCCCTGAGGCCCGCCCCGTCCCGTCCCACAAGATGCCGTCAGCCGCCTCCGTCCTGGTGCGCGGCCGGTTGACATGGAGATCCGACGTTGCCCACAGTCAACGACACACCCAAAGCAAACCTCGACATCGCGATCGTCGGAGCGGGCCCCCGGGGCCTTTCCGTGCTTGAGCGCATCATGGCCAACGAACGGGGGTCCGCCTACAGGGACCTGGTGACCGTCCACCTCGTGGACCCCTACGCGCCTGGACCCGGGCGCGTCTGGCGCACGGACCAGTCCCCCCGACTGCTGATGAACACCGTCACCTCCCAGGTGACCGCCTACACCGACCCCACCGTGGAGATGGAGGGCCCCGTGGAACCGGGGCCGAGCCTGTGGGACTGGATCCGGCGGCTACAGGGGATGAGCCGGCGGGAGGTCGTGGACTCCGGGTACGGGGACCTCCTGGAGGAGGTGCGCGGCCTCGGACCCGACTCCTACCCGTCCAGGGCGCTCTACGGACGCTACCTGGAGTACGTGTTCGTCCGGCTGGTCTCCGGCGCGCCCCCGCACGTACGGGTCCGGGTGCACCGCTCGCTCGCGGTCTCCCTGGACGACGAGTACGGAAACCCTCGCGGCGCGCAGACACTCCTGCTCGACACCGGTGAGAGGATCAAGCGGCTGGACGCCGTGGTGCTCTGCCTGGGGCACGTGGGGTCCGAGCCCACGGAGGCCGAGGCCCGGCTGAGGAGGCAGGCGCGTGAGCACGGTCTGCTCCTGGTGCCCCCGGGCAACCCCGCCGACCGCGACCTGTCCGGCATCGAGCCCGGGCGGGTTCTGCTGTTGCGAGGGCTGGGCCTGAACTTCTTCGACTACATGGCCCTTCTGACAGTCGGGCGCGGAGGGGTCTTCGAACGTCACGGGAAACGCCTGTCCTACGTTCCCTCCGGTCGTGAACCGCTCATGGTCGCCGGATCGCGCAGGGGCGTCCCCCACCACGGGAGGGGTGAGAACGAGAAGGGGCCCTATCTCCGCCACACGCCCCGGGCACTGACACCGGACACGATCGGGGCGTTGCGCCGACGCATCCGAGAGGGGGACTGGGTCAGGTTCTCCGGGGAGCTGTGGCCCCTGATCGCCAGGGAGGTGGAGAGCACCTACTACGCGGCGCTCCTGACACAGCGGGGACGGGGGGAAGAGTCCGCGGAACTGGTCGCGGACTACCTGGCCGCGCCCACCCCGGAGGCTGTGGCCCTCCTGCTGGACAGGACGGGGATCGCCCCCCGCGACCGGTGGGACTGGACGCGGATCGCCGCCCCGCAGGGGGACAGGACCTTCACCGACCAGGACGGGTACCGGTCCTGGCTCCTCGGCCACCTGCGCGAGGACCTGCGGCGTTCCCGGGCGGGAAACGTCACGGACCCCGTCAAGGCCGCCCTGGACGTCCTTCGTGACCTGCGCAACGAGGTGCGCCTCGCGGTGGACCACAGGGGTCTGGAGGGCAACTCCCACCGCGACGAGCTCCAGGGCTGGTACACACCGCTGAACGCCTTCCTGTCCATCGGCCCGCCCGCTTCCCGCGTGGAGGAGATGATCGCCCTCATCGAGGCCGGAGTCCTGGACGTCCTGGGGCCGGGTATGTCGGTCGGCGTGGACACCTCCCGAGGAGTGTTCACGGCGGCCTCGCGGAGCGTGGGCTCCGCTCCTGTGACGGCCACCGCCCTGATCGAGGCGCGCCTGCCGGAACCGAACCTGGAGAGGACCACCGATCCCCTTCTGCGCCACCTGCGGTCCACAGGCCAGTGCGCCGCCTACGTCATCCCGGGAGAGTGCGGTACCGAGTATGAGAGTGGCGGTCTCGCCGTCACCGAGCGGCCCTACCATTTGCTGGACGGATGGGGGCGGGCACATCCCAGGCGCTTCGCCTACGGTGTCCCTACCGAGTCGGTCCACTGGGTGACCGCTGCCGGTATCCGGCCGGGAGTCAGCTCGGTGATCCTCACGGACTCCGACGCCATCGCGCGCACGGCCCTGTCCCTGGGACCGGTGCTTGGGGAACCCGGGGCCGAGGAGGCCCGGCCCGTGCCGGTGGGCTCGGCCGGGGGGAGAGACAGTGAGAGGGAGACCGCGTGAACCGACAGGACCTGTCCGACACCGACACCGACACCGACACCGACAGCGGACTCCTCTCGCCCGTCCGCGCGGGGGTACCCGTCGAGGCCCGGGTGAGCGACACCGCCTGGCTCCAGGCGATGCTCGACGCCGAGGCCGCCCTGGCGCGGGCCCAGGCCCGGCTGGGCACCCTTCCCGGCCACGCGGCTGAGGCGATCACCAGGGCCGCACGTGCTGAGCGAATGGATCTGCGGGGGCTTGCGGTGGCGTCCCGGGAGACCGCCAACCCCGTCGTCGGACTGGTCAGGGAGCTCACCGCCGTGGTGGCGCGGGAGGCTCCTGAGGCCGCCGAATACGTGCACCGGGGATCCACCAGCCAGGACATCTTCGATACGGGGGCGATGCTGGTCTGCCGAAGCGCCCTCGGGGTGATCCTGGCGGACCTGAACCGGATCGGCGAGGCGCTGGCCTCCCTGGCCGCGGACCACCGGGACACGGTCGCCGCCTCCCGCACGCTCACACTGCACGCGGTACCCACCACCTTCGGCCTCAGGGCCGCCGGCTGGCGGCGGCTGGTCCTGGACGCCGCCCAGCGGATCCGCCGTGTCCTGGAGGAGGGGCTGCCGGTCGCCCTGGGAGGAGCCGCGGGGACCCTGGCCGGATACCTCGAGTACGCGCGCGGGAACCGGGACTGGACCGAGGAGGAGGCGAGGGCCTACCCCGACCGGCTGGTGGAGGCCTTCGCGGAGGAGACGGGGCTGACGGGGGCCGTGTTGCCCTGGCACGCGCTGCGTACCCCGGTCGCCGACACCGCCTCGGCCCTCTCCTTCGCGTCGGTGGCCCTCGGGAAGATGGCGGCGGACGTACAGGTCCTCACGCGCACGGAGGTCGGCGAGGTCGCCGAGCCGGAGGTCAGCGGGCGGGGCGGCTCCTCAGCCATGCCGCACAAGCGCAATCCGGTGCTGGCGACGCTGATCCGCAGCGCGGCCCAGCAGGTGCCGCTCTTCGCGACGGTACTCGTCCAGGCGGTCACGAGCGAGGACGAGCGCTCGGCGGGCGGATGGCACGCCGAGTGGATGCCCCTCCGGGAGTGCCTGCGCCTGGTCGGAGGCGCTTCCCACACGGCTGTGGAGCTCTCGGAGGGGCTCGTCGTCCGCCCCGGGACGATGCTCCGCAACCTGGGGCTGACCGGGGGACAGGTGGTGACGGAGCGGCTGGCAGCGGTACTGGCCCCGCTCATGGGCAGGTCCGAGGCCAAGCAGCTGCTCAACAGGCTCTCCTTGGAGGCCGACACGGAGGGGCTTTCGCTGCACGAGGTCATCGCGCGAACGCCCGAACTACTCGAAAGGCTCAGCGTCGAGGAGGTCGACCTCCTTCTCGACCCGGCCGGCTACACCGGTGCCGCCGGGTGCCTGGTCGATCGGGCCGTGGGCGAGGACCGCTGAGGGAATGCCCGGCCCGCCGGCCTCCCCGGCGGGCCGGGCCGGCCTCTCCGGCGGTGGAGGTCAGCGGGCCTGTGGGGCGCTGCTATCCGCAGTGCCTCCAGTAGGTCTCGTTGTTGCTGTAGGCACGGGGAGCGCTCGCCTCGGACGTGTAGCCAGGCAGCATCGACGCGGACTTGATGGTGTAGATGCCGACCGCGGTCGATCCGTGGCAGCGCGTGGAGTGGAAGTAGTCGGAGTACACGAACCCGGATCCGGGGACGCCCGTGAGCCCGTGGTACCACGTGCCGCCGCCGACATAGCTGATGGCGGCAGCGGCGACACCGGCGGTTCCGAGGGTGATCCCGGCGGCGACCAGCAGAGTCGCCACCGCCCGCTTCAGAGCGTTGGTCATGGGTTTTCCCTTCGCGGTCTCTGGTGTGTTCTTCGGATAAGGCCGCACATCCGGTGCCGGCATGACGTGTGCTTTGTTTCAGGAGTCGGTTCCTGGGGTTTCCGGATGTGCTTGGTGTGGGGTAGGGGAATTTCGTGGGAGGGTTCTGTGGCTGGGAAATGCGTGGGGTCGTCTGTTTTTCTGCTGTCCTGGCGCGTGGCCCGGAGGTAAATTACAGTATTTATTTCCAGAATGGAATGCTGGGGCCGATTCCGGACAGGGGGCCGGATTCGCGCGGCTTCCACCTGGCCCGTTTTCGCTGGGGCCGGGCACCGGGCCGGGGGCTGTGGAAACGGCGACGCACGGCCCTTGTGCCTTGGGGGCCGTTCATGTAGCCGCGGCGTTATGGCCGGCGGAAGAACAGGAGGCAGCAGAACCGGGCGGGCCTTCCGGATGCGGGGGAGGCCGCCTTCCGTGCGGCTCCGTCGCCCGGGAGGCGCGCGGAGCCGCACGGGCCCGGGCCCGTGCACGGGGAAGCGGGGCTCTCAGGAGGCCGCGTGGAGGGGGCGGGCGCGCACGGTCGGCGAAGGCGCGGCCCGGGCGCGGTGTGGCGCCGTCCTTTGGTATGCCGCGGGAAGCATAGAGGATATGCTGGCGGGAAACAGGGTTCTCTTTGTGCGCCCTTGTCGGTCCTTCGCGCCAGGGACGAAAGGGCGAACGGGATTTCCTTGGCGGGTTCCTGGAGCGCGGAACGGTTCTGACCGCCATGGGCCGGTCGTGGCGCCACGGGCGGGGCCCGAGAAATCTGGGACCGTCGCTGGATCCCGTGGGGCGAAAGCTCCATGGCCAGGCGACCGGCGGTGATCTCCCGCCCTCGGGGATCGACGGGTACGTTCTCCCTCTGGTCGCGCCCGTCGCCACGGCCGCCCCGTTCCACGACCAGAACCGCATGCGGTATGCGGAGGTGACCGCATGCGATACGCGGAGGCGGCTGTGCCACTGGCGGGACGAGGGCCCACGCCTGAGCCGGGTAGGCGGTTCCGAGTGCTGGGTCCACCGAGTCCACCGGCCTCGCGGGCCATCCGGGCCACGGAGCCGGTCCGGCGTCCCGCCCGACGGAGCGGCCGTGTCCGATCAGGTAGTCGGTGGCCGCGGTGCGCTTACATCGGTCATCCGGAAACTCCCCGACTCCGCCCCCAGGCCTTGCTGCCCAAGCCATTTTCCCCAGGGAATGCACATCACAACATGTCCTGACTTAATGAGGATCGCCGTGGTGGGCGCTCGGAGTCCCGCGGGGGTTCCTGGTGCGGGTTCTTACTGGTCAAAGCCTTATGCGGGCGTTTGGGGGCCGGCGGGGGATTGTATGCGCCGTTGCCGCCTTGGATAGGTCCCTGGGTAGGTATTGGGCATCCTTTTCTCGCTTCGTGTGGGAAAAATTCTGGAATCTCTTGCACCTTTCGAATGTTCGACACTAAGGTGGTTATTAGTTTACGAAGAGGCACCCGCCACCAGCGGGATCGCTCGATTCGTGCGGGCAATCCCCTCCCCCTCCCCGGTCCGCCCCGTGAGGTCCCCTCAACCTTGCGGGGCGGACACACGAACGGGGCGGGGACGTACCCGGCCGGTGTCGGCCGACGCGGCTCCCGACCGACGGAGCGGCGGGCGGCGGAGCCTGGACCCGGTTCGTCCCTACGGCAGGACGCGGCGCGGTCCCTCGGGCGGAAACGGGCGCGCTTCCCACTCCCGGGGGTAGCCGAGGGAGACCTCGATGTGGGGAACGTCGTCGACCACGATCGTGCGGGGGATGTGCAGGTGCCCGTAGACCACCGCGCGGGCCCGGTAGCGCGTGTGCCAGTCGGCGGTGGCCTCGGTGCCGCACCACTGGGCGAACTCGGGATAGCGCAGGATCCGGGTGGGTTCACGCACCAGCGGGAAGTGGTTGACCAGCACGGTGGGCAGGTCGGGGTCCAGCGACTCCAACCGTGCGCGCGTGTACTCCAGCCGGGCACGGCACCAGGCGTCGCGCCCGGGATGGGGATCCGGGTGGAGCAGGTACTCGTCGGTGCACACCACTCCCGCCTCGTAGGCGACGGCCAGCGCCTCCTCCTTGGTGCGGGCGCCGGCCGGGCGGAAGGTGTGGTCGTAGAGCACGAACAGCGGGGCGATGACGACCGGGCCGTCGGGGCCGGGCCAGACCGGGTAGGGGTCCTCGGGGGTGTGCACGCCCAGGCCGCGCAGAGCCTCGACCAGGTACGCATAGCGCTCCTGCCCGCGCAGCTGGACGGGGTCGGAGGGCACGGTCCACAGGTCGTGGTTGCCGGGGACCCAGACCACGGTATCGAACCGTTCGGCCAGCAGTTCCATCGCCCAGAGGACGTCATCGGTGGTCTCGGCGACGTCCCCGGCCACCAGGAGCCAGTCATCGTCGGAGTCAGGCCGAAGAGCCTCGGTGAAGGCTCGGTTGCCGCCGTGCCGGACGTGCAGGTCGCTAATGGCCAGAAGGCTCATCCCACCGTCTTCCCGTGTTGGCTCCGGTCCGCGGCCACCCTACACAGGCCCCAAGCGGGCGGATACGGGCGGCCTGGATCCCCCGGCACGCACGCCCCGACCCCGTCGGGTCGGCCACCGCGCGCGGGGAAGCCCCCGGCACGCACAGGATCCGGGAACAGGCCCGCGCGTGATCCTTCCCATCCCGGCGCCGGAGGGCCGGGGCGCCCGGCTCGGGTAGGGGCCGCCCGTGCACGGATGCGCACGTTTCGCCCCGTGAACCTCCGACAAGACGTCCGCACCGCCGCAGGGAGGGCCTTTTTCCTGGTGGCGGTAATCGCACCCGGGGCCGGAGCGGCTCGTGCACCGTGTCGGGACCCGGTGCACGCCGCCCGTGGCCGTCACCCTCTGTCTGTGTTCGGCACCACTACGGCGTATGTAGGATGCCGCAGGTGATCGTCGCGCCACGGTCACCTGCGGCCCGTGGTGTCCTACCTCCCCGCCACGGTCCGAGCTGAGGCGGCACCCCGTCCGACGCTCCCGCGTCCGGATGTGCGCGTCTCCTCCACCGGATGACCACGAGAGGTAGAGATGACACCTGAGACCGTCGGCCTCGCACTCCTGCTGCTGGGGGTGCTGCTGCTGATATCGAAGCTGGTACGGGTCAAGTGGAAGCTGACCCAGAAGCTGTACCTGCCCGGTTCGATCATCGGCGGAGGTATCGCGCTGCTTCTGGGCCCCGACGTCTTCGGGCGCCTCATGGGCTGGCTGGCCGACCGGGGCCTCGGCGGGGGCTTCACCGAGCGCGCGGCCGAGGGCGGGCTCTTCGGAGTCGACGTGATGTCGGTCTGGTCCGCGTTGCCCGGCCTGCTCATCTCGGTGGTCTTCGCCAGCCTCTTCCTGGGCAAGCCCCTGCCCCGGTTCCGCGAGGCCGCGAGCCTGGCGGGCCCCAACCTCGCCTTCGGGATCACCATGGCCAGCGGCCAGTACGTGATCGGCCTGGTCCTCGCGCTGCTGGTGCTCGTCCCCCTGTTCAACGTGCCCGTCTTCTCCGGTGCGCTGATCGAGATCGGTTTCCTGGGCGGGCACGGTACCGCGGCCGGCCTGGGAAGCACCTTCGAGCAGGCGGGCTGGGCCCAGGGCCAGGACCTGGCCCTGGGTATGGCCACCGTGGGACTGCTGTCCGGGATCGTCGTCGGCATCATCCTCATCAACTGGGGCGTGCGCCGCGGCAAGTCGAACGTGATCAGATCCGACGCCAGGGGCAGCGACAACGAGCAGGCCGGACTGGTCGAGCGTGACAAGCGCCCGTCGGGCGCGATCATGACCGTCCACCCCTCCTCCATGGACCCGCTGACACTGCACTTCGGCCTGGTCGCCCTCGCCGTGCTGTTCGGGCAGCTCATCCTCATGGGGCTCCAGTGGCTGGAGCGGGCGCTGTGGGCCGACACCATCGAGATCATGGCCTATGTGCCGCTGTTCCCGCTGGCCATGATCGGCGGCATCGTCCTACAGGTGTTCATCGACCGTTTCGACCGCAACGACATCGTGGACCAGAAGACGGTCGAGCGGGTCCAGGGCCTGTCGCTGGACGTGCTGATCATCGCCGCGATGGCCACCCTGTCGTTGCAGGCCATCGCCGACAACTTCGCCGCCTTCGCGACCCTGGCCGTCGCGGGCGTCCTGTGGTCGTTGTGCGCCTTCCTGTTCCTGGCGCCCCGGATGATGCCCAGCCACTGGTTCGAGCGGGGCATCGGTGAGTTCGGCCAGTCGCTCGGCGTCACCGCCACCGGCCTGGTGCTGATGCGCGTCGTGGACCCGGAGATGAAGTCGCCCGCCTACCCGGCGTTCGGCTACAAGCAGCTGCTCTTCGAGCCGTTCTTCGGCGGCGGCCTGGTCACCGCGGCCGCCATCCCGCTGATCATCAGCCCCCAGGTGGGTCCGGTGGCCTTCCTGGCGATCATGGCCGTCGTGCTGGCGGGCAGCCTTTCCATGGGCCTGTTCGTGCTCGGGCGCAGGCGCCGGCGCACGGACGGCGCCGTTCCCGAACCGGAGGCGGAGAAGGTCTCCTGACCAGGCCTGGGCGGGCACCCGGACGCGACATGCGCCCGGGTGCCCGCCCTGTGCGTTGACAGGGTGGCCGTACCGCCGGGCGACCGTGTGCACACGTGTCCGGCCCCGCCGCGCCGGCCGGCCGGCGCGAGGCCGCCTGTGACGGAGGCCAGAAGGCCGGGCGCGGGGTCTTCGACGGGTCCCGAGCACCGTGGCGGAGCCGACGCCCCTTCCGGAGACGTTCCGTCCAACGTGGTGGTCTCCACGTGTTCTTCGGTGAATCGGCCCTGTGGAAAACGGGTGTACCGTCTCTTCGGTCACGTAGCGTCATTGATGTGAGGGGTGTCAGCGGGACGCCCGAGCAAGCACACGCACACCAGCCGAAGGGGTGGCCCATGGTCGAACGCAGAGCCCTCGACATGGACTCCCTGGCGGTCAGCGACCGGTTCCGCCTGTTCAACTTCACCCGGCGCGACGACCACGTCACCTACCTGTGGATCCTGCGGGCCATGGACCGCCTGCGCGAGGTCCACCAAGTCCAGGTGGCCCCCGACGACGTCGCCGCCGCCCTGCGCGAACTCGCCGCGTCCCACGGCCAGGTGCCCGTCGCCGACCGGAGCCTGCGCGACCGCCTGGACGAACTCCACGCCGACCGTGTCGTGCACCGCTTCGACGACGCCTCCCGCGCCGGAAACCTCGCGCGCTACCGCAACCGCCAGTCGGTCTACCAGTTCAGCGAACTCGGCTACTGGGCCTACCAGGCGGTCGAGAACCTGCTGGGCGCACGCATCGAGGACGTCAACCTGTCCCGGCTGGTCTTCTCCGAGGTCCTGGAGGACCTGCGCTCCCTGTCCGAGGCCAACCGCACCGGACGGGGCGAACAGGTCTACCGCAGGCTCTCGCGCCTGGACTCGGTCATGGAGGACATGGGGCGCCGCTCCGCCCAGTTCCACGTCACCCTCGGTGAGATCCTGCGCTCCACCGACGCCTCCCCGGACATGTTCCTGCGGCACAAGAACGCCCTGCTGGTGCACATGAGCGACTTCATGACCGAACTCGACCGCTACCTGCCCCGCCTGGACCAGGCCGTGCGCGAGGTGGAGGAGACCGGGCTGGCCACGTTGTTGTCCCGCGCCGCCGAGCGCGACGAGCGCCTGTTCATGGAGCGCGACGAACGCCTGGCGGACTGGCGGCGCCGCTGGCAGGCCCTGCGCGCCTGGTTCGCCTCCGACGACGCCATCCCCGCGCGCGCCGCCGAACTGCACTCGGCCACCCGTTCGGCGGTCTCGGGCGTCATCGCCCTGCTGCGCCAGATCACCGAGGCACAGCGCGGCGGCGTCAACCGCTCCACCCAGCTGCGGCACCTGGCCGAGTGGGTGTTCAACACCCCCGACGACGGTGCCGCGCACGCCCTGATGGGCGCTGCCTTCAACGCCCGCTCCGCCCGCCACCTGGGCGCGGCCCACGATGACGACGAACAGATCTCACCCAACCTGACCTGGTGGGACGCACCCGGGGTGGAGGTGTCGGTGACCCTGTTCCGCAGCGGTACCGCGCCCACCACGGGCGTGCCCAAGCCGGTACGGCGCAACCCCGGCGCGCAGGCGCGCCTGCGCGGACAGCAGGCCGCGGACCGGGCCGCCGAACGCGGGGCCGCCGCCCACCTGATCGAGCAGGGCGCCCACGACCGCGTCCTGGGCGAAACCGACACCCGCGTCCTGCTGCGCCTGGTCACCCGGGCCCTGGAAGGGCGCACGGTCGTGGCCGGACGCCTGTCATCGGCCACCGGTACGGGCGACGGCACCATGGTCCGCCTGGCCCCCGACCCGGTGGGCAGCACGGTCCGCACCGGCCAGGGCCGACTCCACCTGCCGGGCCTGCGCCTGGAGGTCACCAGCCACCGGATCCGAACGAAGAACGTGTAATGCCCCGACTCTTCGCCCGCACGGTCGCCCCCGCCGACCTGGGCTCCTATCAGCAGGCCATGCGCCGTGTCCTGACATGCGACCTCATCACCGCGGCGCGTCCGCGCCCCGGAGTCCTGGACCAGGTACTGCGCTGGGCCGACGAACTGGCCGCCGACCTGGAGCGGCTCTTCGGCTACACCCTGGTCGCCACCACCGGCCACGTGCGCCTGGTCCGCGAGCTCGACTCCCTGGACCCCACCCAGCGCCAGACGTTCTCCCGTAAGG
Organism: Nocardiopsis sp. TRM 82005; assembly: GCF_056312425.1. Classification (NCBI taxonomy): domain Bacteria; kingdom Bacillati; phylum Actinomycetota; class Actinomycetes; order Streptosporangiales; family Nocardiopsidaceae; genus Nocardiopsis; species Nocardiopsis sp. TRM 82005. Next base: position 155,986 of record NZ_JBWDTQ010000012.1, on the reverse strand, counting down.
GCAAGCCCTTCGACCGGCGCAGGCTCGCCTACCTGTGCCTGCTGCTGGCCGCCTTCCAGCGCTCGCAGATCGAGATCAGCCTCGCCGACCTGGTCAGCCGTCTGACCCCCACCGCCAACGCCGTCGAGGGGCTGGGCTACGACCCCACCGACGGCGCGCACAAGGCCGCGCTGGTCGACGTCGCCCACTGGCTGGTGGACCGGGGCGCCCTGCACCTGTCCGACGGGTCCTTGGAGGCGTGGGCGGCGGGCGGCGAGCAGGGTGACGCCCTCTTCGACATCGACCACGAGGTGTGCGAAGTGCTGTTCCGTCCGGCGCGCCCGGTCCAGCACCTGCACAGCGCCGCCGGCCTGCTCGCCGAACCGCTCACCGACAGCTCGCCTCGCGAACACGCGGCCCGCCGGGCCCGACGGCTGCTGATGGAGCAGCCGGTCGTGTACTACGCCGACGTCGAACCCGCGGTCGCCGCCGTCCTGCGTGGCCGGGGCGTGGCCGAGGACCTGGCCCGCGCCACCGGGCTCAGGGTCGAGCGCCGGACCGAGGGCGTCCTGCTGGCCGACCCCGCGGGCACCTTCACCGACCGGCCCTTCCCCGGCAGGGGCGGGGCGGTCAACCGCACCGCCGGACTGCTGCTGGCCAAGGTGGCCGACCTGTTGGAGACCTCCCTGGCCGCGCTGGTCCGGTTGCCCGTGCCCCCGCACGCCGCCGACCAGGCCGAGCTCGTCCGGCTCGTGGACGCGGGTCTGCCCCGCGACGGCGTCGTGGACGAACTCGCCTGGACCGTGGACCCCTCCTCGGAGGCACAGGAGGAGGAGGCGGCCGCACGGCTGGAGGTGCCCCTGGTCGAGCGCGGTCGGTGGGAGAGCATGATCCACGAGCTCTTCGCGGAGTTCGGCGCCTCCTCCTTCGGCGGTGCCTGGCAGCAGGACCCCTACGGTCTGCTGGACGCAGCCCTGGCCCTGCTCGCCGAGCTCTCCCTGGTCCGGCCGGTCCCCGGCGGCGCCCTGGTGCTCCCGGCGGCCTCCCGCTACCGCAACCTCCAGGGCGCGCTGCCCGAGCGCGCCGACGAGGGGCAGCTGCCCCTGGGCCTGTCCGATCCCCGGACCGACACCGCGACGCAGCCCTCCGCCGGGCCGTCGACCGACCCCGCCCCCGAGCACATCTCCGCGGAAGGAAACTGATGTCCCCCAGGAGCGACCGATTCCGGCCCAGCCGCGCCGGTGTGATCAACGTCTGGGACTACGTCGACGAGGAGTTCGTGTTCGCCGACGGGCGCCTCATCCTGCGCGGACACAACGGCTCGGGCAAGACCAAGGCATTGGAGGTGCTCTTCCCGTTCATCCTGGACGGGTACACCGACGCCCGCCGCCTCGACCCGTTCAGCGGCCAGAACCGCACCATGAAGTCCAACCTGCTCTACCGCGGCCAGGACGCCGAGTACGGGTACGTGTGGATGGAGTTCGCCCGCCCGTCCCCCGCGCCCGCCCCGGGTCCGGGGGACGCGGGCGCCGAGACGGTCACCCTGGTCATCGGGCTGCGCGCGCACAGGCACCGCGACGGCGTCATCCCCTCCTTCTTCGTCACCGACCAGCGCCTGGGGGCGGACTTCGGCCTGCTCGCCTCCGACGGGCGCCCGCTCACCGAGAAGCAGCTCAAAGCGGCCCTGGGCGAGACCGCCTTCCAGTCCACCGCCGCCGACTACCGCAGGGCCGTGGACGCCCGTCTGTTCGGTCTCGGTGAGCGCTACATCCAGCTGCTGGACCTGCTCCTGGCGCTGCGCCGGCCCCTGCTGGCCAAGGACCTGGACCCCGAGAAGGTCTCCGAGACCCTCACCAGCGGGCTGAGCCCCCTGGAGGAGGAGCTCGTCGACCAGGCCGCCCGCGACTTCACCAACCTGGCCGCGGTGCAGCGCCGCTTCGACCAGGCCACCACCGCGCACGCCGCGACCACCGCCTTCGTGCAGGAGTACGCCTCCTACCTCACCACCCACGCCCGCCACCGTCTGGCCCGTGTGCGCACCGCCACCGCGCAGACCGCCGAGCAGGCCCGCGCCATCACCGAGGCCCGCGACACCCGCGAGCAGGCCACCCTCGCGCACGCGACCGCCACCAAACTGGCCGAGGAGCACGACGCCGACATCCGCCGGTTCGCGGCGCGCAGGAGCGGACTGGAGGCGCACGAGGCGTTCCGCAGCCACGCCGCGCTGGAGATCGAGCGCACGCACAGCGCCGAGACCGCCCGCGACCTGGAGGAACAACGGGGCGGGTTGGCGGACCAGGCCGGTGAGGTCGCCGCCCTACAGCGGGAGGCCGACCAGGTCGCCAGCAGCCTCGAACACGGACGGGCCCGCACCCGTGAACTGGCCGCGGAGCTGGCTGAGACCGCCGCGCGGGCCGGACTCACCCACGACGGCGAGGGCCCCGTCGACGCCGGCGACGACCTGCCCGACACCGCCCAGGCGCGCGCGACCGCCCGCCGCGCCGACGTGGCGGCGGTACGCGAGCGCCTCAGCGGCCTCGCCCGGGCCGAGGACGCGCGCACCGCCGCCGAGCGGGCCGGCGCCCAGGCCGACGACAGGCTCCGCCGACGCGAGGAGGAGTGCGAGCGGGCGACCGGGGAGCTGACCGAGAACCGCCGCGCCACCGCCGAGGCGCTCGCCGCGTGGACACAACACTGGGCCGGCGGGCCGTCCCCGCTCACCGACGACGCCTGCGTGGCGGCCCTGACCGAGGCGCTGGAGGACTTCGGTGAGCCCGGGACCCCCACCCTGGCGGAGGTCTACGGAGAGCACACCGACCAGCAGCGCCTGGACGCCGCCGCGCACGTGCGCACCCTGGAGACACGCCGCGACCAGATCGACGCCGAGACCGACCGCCTCGCCCGCGAACGCGAGGACATCGCCGCCGAACGCGACGACGCCCCGCCAGCCGACGACCTGCGCACCGCCCCGCGAGAGGGCCGCCCCGGCGCCCCGCTGTGGCAGCTGGTCCGCTTCGCGGACGGTGTCGCCGACAACGACGCCGCCGCGATCGAGGGCGCCCTCTACGGCGCGGGACTGCTCACCGCATGGGTGCACCCCGACGCCGGCGCCACCCGCGCCGCCCTCGCCGAGGGCGGGGCCGACGCCTACCTGGTTCCCGGCGCCGCCGTGCGCGAGGGCCCCACCCTGGCCGACGTGCTGGTGCCCGAAGAGCAGGACCTGGTTCCCGGGCACGTCATCGCCCGCGTCCTGGAGTCGGTACGCCTCACCGACACCGACCTCACCGGCCCCGACGGTTCGGCCGCCTCCGCCGGTGGCGGCGACCGGGCCGCGGAGACCGTCGGACCCGCCGGTGCCGGGGCGAGTGCCGCGCACACGGTCAGCACCCGGGCGCGGTTCGCCCAGGGCGTCCTCGTGGGCGCGCGTCCCAAGACCGCCCCCGAGTTCATCGGATCCACCAACCGCGCCCACCGCCGCCGCGAGCGCCTGGCCGACTGCGACGCGCGCATCGCCGGGCTCGCGGAACGGCGCGCGCGGACCACCGACCAGCTCGACCGGGCGGGTGACCTGCTCGGGGCCTTCGCCCGGGCGCGCACGGCCCTGCCCGACACCGCCTCCATCGACCGGTGTGTGCGCAGGCTCGCGGAGCAGTCCGCCCTCCTGGCCTCGGCACGCGCCGAGAGCGGGGAACGACGACGCGAACTCGACGCCGCGGTCGCCGAGGTGGACGCCCACCGCCACCAGGTGCGCGCGGTGGCCGCCGAACGCGCCATGCCCGTCCACCCCGAGTCCGTGGACGCCGTCGCCCGGGCGGTGGACGACTTCCTGGAGACCGCCCGTGTCCTGCACGCGGCACGTACCGAGGTCGCCCGGCACACCGCCGACCTGGACGGCCGCAGGGAGACCGTCACCCGGCTGCGGGGACGGCTGGAGCAGGACCGCGAGCGCCACGAGGAGCGGGTGCGCGAGCACGAGCGCGCCGTCGCCGAGCTGGCCGCGAAACAGGACAGCATCAGCGCCCCCGTCCAGGAACTCATGGCCGAGCTGGATCAGGTCAAGGAGAGCCTGCGCAGGGCCCGCGAGGCCCACCAGCACGCGGCCAGGGAGGCCGCGGCCTCCCATGAGGCGATGATCCGGGCCGACGAGAAGCTGGAGGGCGGACAGAGGTCCCTCACCGAGGCGCTCGCCGCCCTGTTCGAGCAGGCCGACGCCTTCGCCGCCCTCACCCACCCCGATCTGCGCGCCACCCTGGGCGTGCACACCGCCCCCGCCTGGCCTGACCGGGACTTCTGGCCCACCGCCGAGCGGGCCGCCGAACAGATCCTGGAGTCGGTGTCCGCCGCCCCCGAGGCGGTCGTGCGCGCCGTGCTGCCCGGCCAGGCCGCGGAGCTGCTCGACGCGTTCGACGCCGCCGTCAGCTCCGGGCCGGCCGTCACCGACGGCGAACTCAAGACCGCCTCCACCCGGGTCTCCAACGCCCTGCGCGTCTTCCAGGACACCCTGGGCGGCGACGCCGAGGGCTACCGGGTCGACCACGACCTCGGTGCCAGCGGCGTCATCACGGTGTTCGTCAACGACGAGACCGGCCGCAACCCCGTCTCCGCCTTCGCCCGCGTCATCGCCGAACGCGTCGAGGAGCAGGGCGCGCTGCTGCGCGACGAGGAACGCGGCGTCCTGGAGGACGAGCTGCTCACCGGGATCGCCCAGCAGATCCACGAGCGGGTGCGCGTCGCCCGCGACCTGGTCGCCAGTATGGACCGTGACACCAGGTCGCGCCGCATGTCCTCGGGAACCCAGATCGGAATCCGCTGGAGCCGCTCGGACCGCGTCACCGAGCACCAGGCCACCGCCGCGCGCCTGGTCAGGCGCGACGCCACCGGACTGGGCGCCTCGGGGCTGACCCAGCTGCGCGAGGTCCTGCGGGAGATGATCAGCGAACACCACGCCGCCCACCCGCGCGCAACGTACAAGCAGGTCCTGTCGGCGGTGCTGGACTACCGCACCTGGTACCGGTTCGAGTTGCGCATGGCCGTTCCCGGGCAGGAGGAGGTCAAGCTCACCAAGAACAAGCACGAGCAGATGTCGGGCGGTGAGAAGTCCGCCGCGATCCACCTGCCGCTGTTCGCCGCCGCCAACGCCCTGTACACCTCCGCCTCGGCCACCTGTCCCCGGATGGTGGCCCTGGACGAGGCCTTCGCCGGGATCGACGACCGCTACAAGCCCGAGCTCATGGGACTGACGGTCACCTTCGACCTGGACATGTTCATGACCGGGCACGATCTGTGGGTGCACTACGACACCGTGCCCATGGCCGCCCACTACGACATGCACCATGACAAGGGCGCGCACACCGTCTCGGCGATGCTCATGCTCTGGGACGGCACGCAGACCATCGACGCCGACGCCGGGTTCTCCGGCAACGAGGAGCTGGCCGCCGAGCTGTTGGGCATCACCCCCAGCCGGTTCGCCCCGCTGTCATCGGCCGGAACACTGCTGGAGGAGACCGGTGAGTGAGGCTGTCGGCCTCCGTGGGTCACCCGCGAGCCGGAAGCCGGACTCGTGCGGTGAGCCCTCCCCCGGAGTTGGCGCTCAGGTCCAGCTCACCCCCGTGGGCCTCGGCGATGCTCGCGACGATGGGCAGGCCCAGGCCGTGCCCCGCGCGCGCGGACGCGCGGCCGGCCACCCGGCCGCCGCCACGGAGGAAGGGCTCGGTGAGGTTGCGGACCGGTTCTGTCAGGTGCGGCCCGGTGTTGCTGACGGTCAGCACCGCGCGGTCGCGGCCCCGGGGGTCGGACGTGGTGGCCACCACCACGGTGCCGTCGGCGGGCAGGTTGTGCCGCAGGGCGTTCTGTAGGAGGTTGACCGCGAGCTGGCGCAACATCACCCCGTCGCCGCTGACCGGTGCCGGCCGGCACCGGACCGAGACCGTGACGCCGAGGTCGGCGGCCTCGGCCCCGGTGATCTCGACGGCCTCGCGGGCCGTGTCCGCCAGATCGACCGGCGCCATGTCGGGCGGGGTGTGCCCGAGCGAGGAGAGCTGCAACATGGCGTCGACGATCTCTATGCCGCGCTGGTTGGTCTCGTGCAGACGGGAGATGAGGCGGGGATGGTCCTGGCCGTGGGGGTCGGCTCTGGCCACGTCCAGCATGGTCCGGTTGATGGCCAGCGGAGTACGCAGCTCGTGGGAGGCGTTGGCGGCGAAGCGCTGCTGGGCCTCGAAGGAGCGCTGGAGGCGGTCGAGCATGTGGTCGAAGGTGTCGGACAGGTCGGTGAACTCGTCCCGTCGGCCACGCAGCCCGATCCGGTGCTCCAGGGAACCGTCGGCGGCCCGCCTGGCGGCCCGGGTGACCTCCTGCAACGGCCGCAGCACACGGCCCGCGACCACCCAGCCTCCCCACAGGCCGATGACCGCCAGAAGCAGGAGCGCGAGCCCCGAGGCGCCCAGCAGGGCCTCCAGGATCTCCTGGCGGGAGGCGACGTGCGACACCGACGGGTCCGTCGTGTGTAGCGGGTAGCTGGGTACGTAGCGCATCGCCAGGTACACGACCGCCATCGTGGCGGCCCCGGCGACGTTGAGGAAGAGCGCGTAGCTCAGGGTCAGTCGCATCCGCGCGGTCAACCGGTACGGGCGCCGCGCCAGTGCCGGGGCGCGCCCGGTCGGCGCCGCCGTCCCACCGTGGGCCGCCGCTTCGCCGCTCACCGGTCCCCGCCGCTCTCTTCGAGGCGGTAGCCGACCCCGGGCACCGTGCGTATGGCCGACGGTTCACCGAGCCGCTTGCGCAGTGTGGAGATGGTGATCCGCACGGCGTTGGTGAAGGGGTCGGCGTTCTCGTCCCAGGCCCGTTCCAGCAGCGTCTCCGCGCTGACGACCCCGCCCCTGGCGGCCATGAGCACCTCCAGGACGGCGAACTGCTTTCGGGTCAGGTGTACGTGGGCCCCCGAGCAGTGGACCTCGCGCCGGAACGGGTCGAGCCGGATCCCCGCGTACTCCAGGACCGGGGGCGCGCCCCGGCTCGGGCGGCGGGCCAGGGACCGCAGGCGCACCACGAGCTCCTCCAGGGCGAACGGCTTGGTCAGGTAGTCGTCGGCCCCCAGCCCGAAACCGGCGACCTTCTCCCGGAGGCGGCTCGCGGCCGTGAGCATGAGCACACGGCACCCGAGCCGCCGTTCGACGATGCTCTGGCACACGTCGTCGCCGTGGGTGCCGGGGATGTCCCGGTCGAGGACGACCACGTCGTAGTCGTTCACGTCCAGCCGTTCCAGGGCCGAGTCGCCGTCCTGCGCGATGTCGGAGGCGATCGCCTCAAGCCGTAGCCCCGCCTGCACGGCCTCGGCGAGGTAGAGCTCGTCCTCGACGATCAGAACACGCATCCGGCCGTCCCCCTTTCGTTGCCCGGTGGGCACCGCGCCGGACGCCGTCGTCGCGGGCCGCGGTCGGCGGGCCCGAGTGGGCGGTCCGCTCCCGTGGCGGTGCCTGGTACCGCGCCCCATTGAACACGACGGCGTGTATCGGAAACGTATGGAAAAACCGATACGCCCGTGCAACACCGCTCGTACTTCACTTGTGGCGCCGAGAGACCGACGCATCGCACACGCAGTGCACGAAAGGCGAAGATGAGTGAGGCAGCGAAGAAGGAAGCGGTGTGGCACACCCCCGCCGGAGGGCCGGGGCGGCGCCTCGGCGGGGCCGTCGGCCACGGGTGGCGGCCCTGGTGCTGGCTGGTCGCGGCACTGTGCGTCACGGCGGTCATCGTGCTGATGGCCCGGTCGATGATCGTGTCGGCGTCGGAGGCGGTGACGCACGGTTCCTCCGCCAACGAGCTCTTCGCGCGGGGGGACTCGGCCGTTTCCAGCGAGGACGGCAGGATCCCGGACGACCAGCCGATCACCCCCTTCGACACCGAGCATCCGGCGCTCGACCGTCTGGACGAGACACTGCTGGAGGCAGTGCAGGAGGCGGCCCGTGACGCGGAGGGGGAGGGGACCGCACTCCGCGTCACGTCGGGCTGGCGCAGCGAGGCCTACCAGCGGCAGCTGATCGAGGAGGGCATCGCCAGGTACGGCTCCCCGGAGGAGGCCCGAAGGTTCGTCAGCACTCCGGAGGAGTCAAAGCACGTGACGGGGGAGGCGATCGACATCGGCCCGACCGACGCCGCCGACTGGCTCATCCGCCGCGGCTCGGCCTACGGGTTGTGCCAGGTGTACGCCAACGAGATGTGGCACTTCGAGCTCCTCACCGAGCCGGGCGGCGACTGCCCGGCCCCTCTGTCCGACGCCGCGAACTAGGCATTTGCCCGACTCCGTCGTCGGCGGCACGTCCGGCGCCTTTGTCGGCCCCGCCGACGCCCGGACGGCGCCTCCCCGCGGCTGGGCGGACACCGCTCGGAGATCAGCGCAGATGGGAGGCCCCGTTGACGTCCAGGACGGCGCCGGAGGACCAGACCGCCTCGGGTGAGGCCAGGTAGCACACGGCCGCGGCCACATCCCCGGGTGAGGCCACCCTGCCGAAGGGGCTCTGCGCGCGGACCTCGTCGGTGAGCCGGTCGGACACGCGCTCGGTCTCCACGAACCCCGGCGCCACCGAGGCGACCGTGATGCCGTGCGGGGCCAGCGCGACCGCCAGTGACTGGCCCAGGGAGTGCAGGGCGGCCTTGCTCGCACCGTAGGCGGGATGGTCGGGCTCGCCCTTGAAAGCGCCTCGGGAGCCGACGTTGACGATGTGCCCCCGGGTGCCCCGGTCGATCATGTGCCGGGCCGCGAGGTAGCTGACGTCGGCGGCGCCGAACACGTTCACGTCGAGGGTGTCGCGCCAGGCCCGCCGCCACTGTTCGAGAGAGGTCTGCGCGAGCGGATGGGCGATGTTGACCGCGGCGTTGTTGACCACCACGTCGATCCCGCCCAGGCGCTCGACCGCGTCCGCCACCAGGCCGGTCACGGCGTCGGGATCACTCAGATCGGCCTGTAGCAGGACGTGTCCTTCGCCCGGCAGCCGTTCGAGGGTCCGCCGCGCCTCCTGCGGGCGGGACCCGCAGTGGACGGCGACCCGGTCGCCCCGCTCGGCGAAGGCCGTGGCCACCGCCCTGCCGATACCCCGGGACGCGCCCGTGACCAGTACGTTCCTGCTCATGGGCACGTCCTTCCAGCGAGGGCCGGGGCGGCGGTGGTCGTCCGACGATCTGACATGCGCGGCATCCTAGTGCGTCCGGACCCGTGCCCGCGCCCCGTCAGGCCGTGCCCGGGGCCCCTTCCCCGAGCGCAGGCCGAAGGGCAAGCCGAAACCGGTCAGCCAGCCGCCCTCGGCCAGGAGGTGGAACACTTCGTGGGTGACCTCGTGGTCCGGTGCCTGGCGCGGCGGCCAGGCGAATGCCTCGGCGACCGCCGACCAGCTGGGGCCGTGCCCGTGTGCGGTGCGGTAGTCGTCCACCCAGCGTGCCACCCGCTCCTCCCTGCCCTCGACCAGGTCTCGGGCACGGCCGGTCACGGGCACGTCCAGCGGGGTGGAGGCCGGTGCGGTGCGCGGCGGGGTCGCCGGTGGGAGGGGCTGGTAGGCCAGGGGCAGGGTGACCTCGGTGAGGGTGGCGTCCATGACGCCGTCATCAGCGGTCAGGCCCTCGATCCAGGAGATCTCCGTCAGCCAGGTGAGCAGCTCCGCCAGTTCTCCGGGGCCGGACAGCGCGCAGGCGTCCACGGCCTCCTCGGCCCGAACGCGGATCCGGCCCCCGGGCTCGGTGTGCAGGACCAGGTAGGCGGCCACGAGCCGGAGCCGGTTGGGCTTCTTGCGCATCTTCTTGTGCGCGAGGGTGCGCGTGAACCACCCCGAGGCCCGCGACCGGACTCCGTTGCCGATCTTCCAGGGGCTGCCGGCCAGGCTGGGCAGGTCGCACAGGGCCGGGTTGGTGGCGTCGGCCTCGACCACCGCCTCCGGTGTGGTGTCCAGCCATCCTGGTGAGACCAGGTCGCTCAGCGCCGCGTGGGCGTCCTCCAGGCGCAGCATGCGCAGGTCCTGGCCGGTGAAGTTCGCCTGCCCCCGCAGTGCGCCCCGCAGAGCGAAGGTGAGTGCGAGCAGGCGGCTGTCCGGGAAGGTACCCGCCCTCTCCGAGGCCAGGCGTGCCCACAGGCCGCGGAAGAACTCCGCGTGGTGCGGGCCCATCCGCGGCACGCGCTTGCGGTCGACCGGAACCTTCACCTGGGGCTTGGCCCGTGCCTCGGCCTGGGCGCGCTTCTTCTCCTTCTTGGCCCTCTTGGCCTCGGCGTTGGTCAGCCTCCTGGGCGCGCCGCCCGGCGGGACGCTGATGCCCTGCTCCTTGCAGCGCACACACTCCATGGCCGCGGCCAGGTCCTCGTTGGGCCGGTGGAAGCGGGGCTGGGAGGTCTCGGAGGGGAGGAGGGGATCCCCCACGTCGCTGGTTGCGGTGTGCTGCGTCATGGTGAGGAGGGTAGCGACGAAAACGCTCCGGTGTCCGGCATCCGACGGATTCTCGTCTTCTCGTCCGGGCCGAGGACGCCCTGGCACCGCCGGTGCGACCGGTGCCCGGCCGGGTGGGGGAGTCCGCAGCCGGCTCTCGGGGCAGGAACAGTGCCATGGGCGAACTGGTACTGATCAGGCACGGGCAGACCGAGTGGAGCCGGACGCGGCGGCACACGGGGTGGACCGATCTACCCCTGACCGAGGAGGGAGAGCGCCAGGCCGGGGCGCTGCGTCCCCTGCTGGCCGCGCGCGACGTCGGGCGGGCGGTGGTCAGCCCGCTGCTGCGGGCCGTGCGTACCGCCGAGCTGGCCGGACTGGACGCGGCCGTGACCGACCCGGACCTGGTCGAGTGGGACTACGGCGGTTACGAGGGGATCACCACCGCCGACATCCAGCGCCAGCGCCCAGGGTGGTACCTGTGGCGGGACGGGATCGTCCCGGGCGGGCCCGAGCACCCGGGGGAGAGCGTGGAACGGGTCGGGGAGCGGGCCGACCGGGTCCTGGAACGGCTGGTGCCCCTGCTCGGGGAGGCCGAGCCCGACGTGGTGCTGGTGGCGCACAACCACGTCCTACGGGTGCTCACCGCGCGCTGGCTGGGCCTGCCGCCCGACGCGGGGGCGCTGTTCCCCCTGGGTACGGCCACACTGAGCACGCTGGGCCGCGAGCACGGGCAGCCCGCTCTCACCTCTTGGAACGTGCCCTCTTCCTCTGCGCCCTGACCCGTGGCCGCACGGCCCCGCTCCGGGGGCTCCGGCCACCGGGCGCGCACGGGCCGCCGTCCACCGGGGCGGAGGGCTTCACCCCACGGCCGGGCACCAGCGATGGTAGGGGCAGTCATGGCAGGCCTCACCGGGGTTTGGCGGATGGGACGGGTCGCGGTGCCAGGGCTCGGCGAGCGCGTGGACCACCCGCCGGGCCTCGGCTCGGACCAGGTCCGAAGCCGGATCGAGTGAGAGCACCCGAGCGCTGTCGGGGGAGAGGAGCTCCAACTCGACCGCGGAGTCCGCTCCCGGGGGCAGGGCTCCGCAGGAGAAGAGCAGCACGGCCAGGGCCAGCCGGGGGTCCCGGGCCAGCAGGCGGGGTACGTCCGTACGGGGCGCACCGGTGCCGACGGCCCGGTAGATCCAGGACCCGCCCCGGTGGTGGAGCAGGTCGGCCCTGGCCAGGACCAGGACGTTGGCCCGGGTGTCGTCGGCGGCCAGCGTGTGGTTGGTCCGGACGTGGCTTCCCGAGGGCAGGCCGTGCAGCGGGCAGACCCCGGTGTGGGCGGCGATCATCGCCGCGCCCCGGCGGGCCTGGCCGCCCTCCAGCCGCTGCCCTCCGGCGGACCAGGACCCGTGGTCCGCCGGCAGGTCCTCGGGCGTGCAGGGGCGCCGGGGCAGGCGAGTGTGCAGCCGCTCCAGCCACGCACGCACGGCGCGGTCGAGCCGGAGCCCGGCCGGTTCGCGGTCGCCGTCGGCAGGAAGGCGCAGGGAGTGGAAGTGCGCCTTGGCGGGGCAGGCCCGGTGGCGTCGCCCGAGGGCGGTGGTCCAGGACCGCCGGGGCCGCGAACGGTCGTGGACACCAAGGAGCCCGGGTGCCCGGGGCAGTCGTCCACACCCCGGCCGTACCCCGCAGGACAGGCAGTCCTCGCCGGGGGAGCGGGCACCACCCACCAGAGCCGATCGCAGCCCCTCCCGGCCCGTGGAAGCGAAGGACTCCTCCGCCTCGGCGGCGGAGCCGTCGTAGAGCACGGCGGTGGAGGAGTCGAGGCAGGACACCTGGACCACCCGCACCCGGTCCGGCGGCCCGGACGCGTCGTCGCGGCGGGCCCGCATGGGATAGGGGGCGCCGCCCAGGTAGCGCCAGGGCCTGGCCGCGTAGGCGTCCCGGTCGACCCGTGTGCCGGTGGCGAGTACGTAGGCGGCGACCGCCACCTCCGCCCCGGGGCGCTCTCGGCCTCGCGCCGTGTCCATGACCGGGATGCGCAGCTCTCGCACCCGGGCCGAGCCCGCCAGGTAGGCGTATCCGCGGCCCCGGGCACATACCTCGTAGGGGCGGGAGTTGGGGGTTCCGTGGTCGGGCATGTACTGGCGGACCCAGAAGTCGAAGACCGGATCGCGCCGGAGGCCGTCGCGCTCGCGGTCCCGGGCCAGGGCGCCCAGGTAGGACCGCGCGGCGTGCCAGATCCAGGCCAGCAGGCCCGCGTGCGGGGGAGCGATCCGCTCCCCCAGGACGTCGCGGCCCCGCTCGCCGGGTACGGGCAGGTGCGCGCAAGCGTCCCCGACCGACCAGCCCTTGTGCTCCACCAGGTCCAGGACGGCGCCGAGGGCGGTGAAGGGAGTGTCACGCGGCGACGGGTGCTCGCCGGGGCCGCTCCCGCCGCTGGAGCGGCCGGCTCTGACCCGGCGGTACTCCGGACAGCCTCCCCGGACAGGGGCCGCCGCATCGCTGAAGAGGCGGACGGCGGGTACGGGTTCGTGGTCGTCGGTCGTATGGTCGAACACGTGGCCTCCCCTGAAAGAAGGGTGGCACGATCGGGGATCCGGCGCGCAGGGCCTGTGGACAACCTCCTTGGACACGGAACCGGCCGGATCCGCCGCTACCGTTCCGGGAGCGGGACCGGAGGAGGTACATGAGGGGCAGCGCCCGGCTGGGACACGTGCTCCGGACGGGCGCGCGGCACCCGTCGTCCACGCCGCCAAGACGAAGTGGCGAGGGGATAAACCTCCGTAAAAAGTCACTCACGGTGATGTTTTCGACCCTTTGGGTGGTGCGGCGATCTGACGCTAGGCACCCCCTCATCATGTTGAATGACGTGCATGATCGTGCGTCGAGTACTTCCCGATGAGATGAACGCCGTCAGCGAACTGCGCGTGATGGCCTACACGGCCGACGGCCTGTTGGATGCACACCCGGCCTACGTCGAGCCACTGCGGCTTCTGGGAGCGGACGGTCGCGGTGAGGTCCTGGTCGCTGCCGACGAGGGCCGCCTTCTGGGGACGATCATGTTCGAACCCTGGTCGACGGAGAGCGAGATCGCCCGCAACGCCGACGAGGCCGAGGTCCGCGCCTTCGCCGTCTCCCCCGAGGCCCGGGGGCGCGGTGTGGGCCGGGACCTGGTCAACGCCCTCGTCGAACGGGCCCGTGAGGAGGGGGTCACCAGGCTCTTGTTGTCCACACTGCCCGAGATGGTCTCGGCCCAGTACGTCTACCGTGCCCGCGGCTTCGTGCGGGTGCCCGAGCGCGACTGGACCCCGATGCCCGACGTCACCCTCCTGGTCTACGAAATGGTGGTCAAGGACTGATCCGGGAGGCCGTTCTTCCCACCCCGGGCCGGGGTGGGGGAGGGGTCCTCGGGAGGCAACCCGGGCGGGGCGCACGTGCCTTGCAGCCATCGCGCCCAATCGCCCAGGACGGGATGGTGCACGTACGGCCGCAGGGCCGTGCCCAGGTGCTCGTCCAGGGTGACGAGCACCCGGACCACCCGCCGCCGGCGGCGCCGGGCCCCGGGGGCGTCGGCGGCCTCGAACAGCCCGTGCACCGCGCTCTCGGTGCCGCGGGCGGCCACCCACCGCTCCAACAGGCCCTCGGTGTCCACCGGGCGGCCCTCCTCCAGCAGGTCGAGCACCCGTGCGGCGTCCATCTCGGCCACGGGCGGAACAACCGTGAGGTCGGCCCCCGACCGGCGCAGCTTCCGCACCATGAAGTGGTCGCCTAGCCGGGTGATGAGGAAGCGGCCGTCGGCGAGCCGGTCGACCGCGCCGAGGTCGGTCAGTGCCTCCAGCACCCGGCGGACGTGCTCGCCGGGTTTGCCGTCTCCGAGGGCGATCCAGGACTCGTACACCTTCAAGAGTTGGTCGGGCGTTCGTGCCCGACCGTGCACGAACAGGTCTGTGAGCAGTAGGAACGCCGTCACCCCGCGCGGCTCGATCATGGTCAGCAGGGCGTCGGCCCAGGCGTCGGCGGCCGCACCCGGGTTCCCGTCCAGCCATGCCCGTGCCGCCCGGCCGGGCAGTACACGGGTGTAGGTGGTGCGCAGCAGACCGGAGTCGCGGGCCACGGCGAACAGCGCGGGCACCTGCCCGGGGAGGAGGCCCAGGGCGGCGGCCGCGTCAGCGGTGTCGTCCTCCAGGAACATGTCGGTCCCGGTGCCGCCGGAGTCCAGGGGCCTGCCCGCGCCCGCCCACTCCGCCAGCCGTGCGGCGTCGGCCAGGGGGCGGCACCGGCGCGCCGCCGCGTCCAGTTTCACCGGGTCGGCCGGGACGACCGGGGGAACAGCCCCCGGCTTGCCGTCCTCTCCGACGCCGAGCCGGTCCAGGACCGGCAGCGCGGCCCCCTCCGCCCGCTCCTCGGGTGGTGGAGGCCCTCCGGGGGTGAGGTCCACCGCAGCGATGGCGGCGCGCAGTCCGCGCGGGCTCTCCGAGGACAGCAGCCGCCCCTGGCTGACCAGGAAGTCGCACCAGGTCAGCCAGGTGTCCCGGAGCCCCCCGGGTATCCGGTCCCAGGAACGCACGGTGCGGGCGATGCCGTGGACGTCCGCGGCGGACCAGTCCCCGGGGCCGGACGCGCCGGCGTCCATGTGGGCGGTCAGCAGGAAGAGCAGGCTGTCGGGGTCGAGGACGGGCCGGGGTTCGAGCGTCCGGGCCCAGCCCAGACACGTGTGCACGGCAGAGTAAATACCCTCAGTCATTGACCTATCACCGACCGTGTTCTAGTCACCAAAACGGCATCAGGCTAACCGCGTCGCGCACGCCCGCGCGGGAAAACACCGAAACTCGCTCCCACCAGTTCCGATGACTAGACGGTGACCCGCCGGGTCAGCAGGTGCGCCTCGGTCGGGTCCGGGCACTCCCAGCGCCGGACCAGGCGTTCCACGGCTGACGCCGGGACCGGCGACCGCCGTCGGTCCAGGCGGGCCCGCAGCACCCGGGGAGGGGCCTCGACGGAGACGGTCTCCACGCGTGCCCGGTAGGCGGCCGCCAGACCCACGCACTGGTCGCGCAGCGACCGCGAGACGTTGGCGGCGTTCCACACGAACGACCGTCCCGCGCGCAGGTGTTCGCGGGCGCGCTCGTGGGCGGCCTCCGCCACCGGTCGCTGGCCGGCGGTCGGACGCACCCCCAGCTCGGTGCGCAGCGCGTCCAGGTCCACCACCGGCATGTCCGGGCGGTTGCGCTCGATCCAGGTGTTCTTGCCCGCTCCAGGCAGCCCCGACATGACGGTCACCGTCAGCCGGGTGTCGTCGTGGGCGGCGTAGTCCGGATCCCGGTCCGTCTTGCGGAAGAACCAGAACCGGGCGTGGTCGGAGGGGGAGCCACGGGGCCGATCCAGGCACCGCTGCTCGGCGCAGCACTCGCCGTACAGCCCGATGTTGTCCAGTACCTCGGAGGTGTCGCCGCAGCGGCGGCCGAGGATGTCGGCGGTGGCCAGGAGTACCAGGTCGTCGTTGCGTGCCAGCAGGCTCACCCGAAACGCGATCCGGCGCAGGTCGGGCCGCTCCAGCGCCCAGAAGGGCACCTGGTGGTGGCGGACCAGCGCCGTCACGTGCTCACGCCACTCCACCGCGGCCAGGGAGGACTCCTCCGGCCGGGGACCGGCCGTATCGGACGACTCCCAGAGCAGGCGCCGCGCCACCAGGTCGCCCCGCCGCGAATGGCCGTACGCTGTGACCCGCCCGCGTCCCGGCGGGTGCACAACGGTTTGGCGACGTCGTGCAGCAGCACGGCGGCGAACAACCTCACCCGCTCGGCGACCGGTCGGGCGCGCCAGTCGGGCAGCCCGGTCAGCGCCTCACACGCCATCCGGGTGTGCGTCTCCACGTCCCCCTCGGCGTGGTGCACCGGGTCCTGCTCCACACCGGCCAGCCAGGTCACATGGTGCGCTCAGCCTGCCACTGGTGCCGTCCCAAGTTCAGCTTGGCCCAGACCCGGGCGCGGGTCTGCTCGGTGAAGCGGCGGTGCGCGGTGGGCCCGGAAGGGCCGAACACCGCTGGAATGCCTCTCTCCGTCGATCCTGCTCCGTGCCCGCTGTCCAAAGGGGATGGGTGATAACTTCCAAGCCGACCCGAAGGGGAGCCACCTCCTGGTCGCTTCATAAGACGGGTGGAATTTCCAACGCAGGACGTCGTCGCCATCCGAAACCCCCGAGGGGCGCCTTCTCGGAAATTACAAGTACGCGGGCGGGCGCTCGATCAACACCACTGCGAGCCGCAGCGGAAGAAAGTGTTCAATGCCTATGAATGGATGCCAAGCCTTGAAGAACCCTTCACCGCCAAGACGGCGCCGCCACAGCCTCAGGCGCGGGACCGCGTAGCAGCCGGAACTCCGACATCCCACAGTCCTTCTTCGAACGGAAAGCCCCAGTTCACAGACGGAAATAGTGAGCGAACGATTCACGCCGGACGACAAGGACCCACATGTCCAGGCCGCACGAGTCGACCTCTGGCCATGTCCAGAGTCGGCCCACAGGCTTACCGACGATGGACACGGGGAACACGTACTCGATACCCCTGGTTGCCGCGCTGGGCAAGGGAGGGTGGCCACGTTCGGCTCGGTCGGCGGGGCCGAGAGCCGCCTACGCCAGTCGTACTACTCGTGCGCAGGGTTGTGAAAAAGTGTTAAAAACGTTTAAGTGCCTGATGGTGGTGCTCCTGGTGTTGTCTGTCCTGACAATACAACTTGACGTCCCAGTAGCCTCAGGGTAGGTTCCACTTCGCCAATTATTCGGCGCGAAGGTTCTCCGCAACTGTTCCCTTGGCACCCGCGCTCGTGCGGAGTCATGAATTCGCGGCCAGGCTCTCACGCAAAGAAAGGCTGGTGTGCAGGGTGTCCACGCCTGTCCCCGAAGAAGTGACACGTCCTCACAAGGGTGGATTGCTGTCACCGGTCACGTCGCGGAGGGAATGGATTTTCTTCGCCACCCTGTGGAAGTCCCATCCGGGGCTGACCGCGGTGTGGTGGGCGCTGATCCTGTTCCGGGGAATCCTTCCCGCCGGTTTCGTCGTGGCGGTCGGCATGGTCGTCGGTGCCGTCGCCGACGGCACCCCGCTGCGGACACCGCTGATCCTCATCGGGGCGATCTTCGTCCTCATGCAGGTCCTCACACCGCTGCAGAACCAGATCGGTTCCCTCCTGGGCGAGTACGTCTCCGACCGTCTGCACGATCGCCTGCTGGCCGCCGCCAACGCCCCCGAAGGTGTCGCGCACCTGGAAAACCGCGAACACATGGACGGACTCACCGCCGCCCGGGACTTCGACCTCGGCATGACCGGCCCGCCGCTGCACCTGTCCATGGGCATCATCGCGGGTGGCCTGGTGGAGGCGGTCGCGGGCCTGGCGCAGGCCGTGGTCCTGGCCGCCTACGCGTGGTGGGCACCGCTCCTGGTGGGGGGCGCCTGGCTCTCTACCCACTGGCTGCTGCGCGAGAGCACCCAGTGGGACCGCAACACCGGCGAGGTCATGGACGCCCAGCGCCGCGCCGAGTATTCCTACCGGCTGGCGGTGGACTCCCCCGCCGCCAAGGAGATCCGCCTCTTCGGCCTCGCGAGCTGGATGACCGACCGCTTCGCCTCGGACCGGCGCTCCCTCATCGACCTGCGGTGGCACGCCACCCGGCTGCGGCAGAAGCCGATGCGCTGGGCAGTGGCGGTCCTGATGGTCTCGGGAGGGCTGTTCTTCTGGTCCCTGGGACGCGACGCCGCCTCGGGCGCCATCGGTCTGGGCCAGGTGAGCACCTTCGCCTACGCGGCCGTCGGCGCCAGCGCCCTGGCCTTCGGCGGCCTGAACTGGGCCCTGTCCCTGGCCGCCGACGGCGTGATGTCGGTACTGCGCGTGGAGAAGACGATGTCCTCCAGTGCCGCGGCCCGCGCCGTGGTCTCCGGACGGACACCGGCGGAGGGGATGCCCGCGGCGCAGATCAGGTTCCGCGGCGTGACCTTCTCCTACCCGGGCATGTCCGCACCGGTCCTGGACGGTCTCGACCTCACCGTTCCGGCCGGCGGTTCGCTGGCCGTGGTCGGTGTCAACGGGACGGGCAAGTCGACCCTGGTGAAGCTGCTGTGCCGCCTCTACGATCCGGTCTCGGGAACGATCGAGGTCGACGGCACGGACCTGAAGGACCTGGACGTGGAATCCTGGCGTAGCCGGATCAGCGCGATCTTCCAGGACTTCATCCGCTACGAGCTTCCGCTCAGGGACAACGTCGCCCCCCTGGGCGCCACCCCCGATGAGGTCCTCCACGCCCTGGACACCGCCGGCGCCACGGATCTGCGCGACCCGGACACGGTGCTCTCCCCGGGGTACGAGAACGGCACCGACCTGTCCGGAGGGCAATGGCAGCGGGTCGCCCTCGCCCGGGTCCTGTGCGCCGTGCGCCAGGGTGCGGGCGTGGTCATCCTGGACGAACCCACGGCCCAATTGGACGTGCGCGGCGAGGCCGAGGTCTTCGACCGCGTACTGGAGGCCACACGAGGCCGCACGACCATCCTGATCTCCCACCGCTTCTCCACGGTCCGGCGCGCCGACCGGATCTGCGTCGTGGACCAGGGCCGGGTCATCGAGACAGGCAGCCACGACGAACTCATGGCCCTCGGGGGCACCTACGCGCGGCTCTTCGATCTCCAGGCCGCGCGGTTCAACGAAGAACAGGACGGAGCCGACGGTGCCGAGTGAGGACCACCCCCTGCCCTCGTCCTGGCGAGCGCTGGCCCGCACGTTGCGGTTGGGCTGGGCGGCGTCACCGGGACTCATCGCCGTCGCGTTCGCCACCACGGTGGGCGCCGCCCTGCCCGACGTCCTGATCGCCGCCGTCCTGGCGATGCTCGCCGAGGCGGTGGTCTCCGGCGGCCAGGCCGACATGATCACCGCTTCCGTGCTCCTGGGGGCGCTGGCCGCCCTGAGCTGGCTGTTGCGCGTGGTGAGTGAAAGGGCCAACCGCCGTTTCGCCGACCGTGCCGCGGTGTTCATGGAAGCGTACGTGGTCCGGCTCCAGAGCGGCATCCCCTCCCTGGAGCACCACGAACGCCCCGCCTACGTCAACCGCGTCCAGCTGCTGCGCGACCACGCGGACACGCTCAGCGAGGTGTACCAGTACCTGTTCCAGGCGATCGGCGCCCTCCTGCGCCTGGGCCTGACCATGGCACTGCTGATGACGATCCACCCCCTGCTGGGCCTGCTGTGCCTGTTCGCGGTGCCCACCGCCCTGGTCTCCCACTGGCGGGGCGGGGTGGAGCACGCGCTGGAGGAGGGGGTCGGACACCACGAGCGCCTGGCGCGGCACTTCTTCCTGCTGGGCACGAACGCCTCACTCGGACGTGAACTCCGCGTCACCCGTACCAGGGAGCGAGTCCGTCAAGGGCGCCACCAGGCGTGGGCCGTGCGCCACCGGGCCATGTCCCGGGCCCGGTGGGCAACCACGGTGTGGCAGGCGGTGGCGCTCACGGTCTTCAGCTGCGCGTTCACGGGCTCGGTCGTCTGGGTGGCGCTGGGCACCGGTTCGGCGGCCCAGGTCGTCCTCCTGCTCACCGCCGGGAGCCGTCTGGCCCAGTACATCGGCCAGACGCTCAGCCAGGTCCACTTCCTGCGCATGATCTGGTTGGAGGGAGGGCGCCGCCTGCTGTGGCTGGAGGAGCTGTCCTCCGCCTCCGCCGAGAGAAGCGTCGCGGCCGCTCCGGAGCGGATGCGCTCCGGCATCACCCTGGAAGGGGTCTCGTTCAGCTACCCCGGGACGGACCGGCGGATCCTGGACGAGGTCACGCTCCACCTGCCGGCGGGGGCGGTGGTGGCCGTCGTCGGCGAGAACGGGGCGGGAAAATCCACGCTGGTCAAGCTCCTGACGAAGATGTACGAACCCGACTCCGGGAGGATCCTCGTCGACGACGTCGCCCTGGCCGACATGCCGGCCGACGCGTGGCGCACACGGCTCTCGGGCGCCTTCCAGGACTTCGCGCGCTTCGAGTACCCGCTGCGCCTGTCCATCGGCCTCGGTGACCTGCCCAGGGCCAGGGACGAGGAGGCCGTCGAACAGGCCGTCGAGCGAGCGGACGCGCGTGCCATCGTCGAACGGCTCGACCGGGGGCTGGACACCCAGCTCGGCAACACCTGGGCCGAGGGAGCCGAACTGTCCGAGGGGCAGTGGCAGAAGGTCGCGCTCGCTCGCGGTTACATGCGGGATCACCCTCTGCTCCTGCTTCTGGACGAGCCCGCCTCCGCCCTGGACGCCGAGACGGAGCACCTGCTGTTCGAGCAGTACGCCGAGCGTGCCCGAGACCTCAGGAATCAAGACCACATCACACTCCTGGTCTCGCACCGCTACTCCACCGTGCGCATGGCCGATCTCATCGTCGTCATGGACGGGGCGAGGGTGATCGAGCAGGGCACCCACGCAGAGCTCATCGCGCTCGGCGGGCGCTACGCCGAACTGTACGGAATCCAGGCCCGCGCCTACCGCGTCGAGAGGTGACCACCGTGACCCCCCAGTACCCCCTGCGGGAACTCCTAGGACGGCCGAGCGGCTCCGGGGCTCCCGAACGCACGGCCGCACACGCCCAGGGGACCCGCGTCCCCTTCACCGACGGCCGGTGGCGCCTTCGCGCGACCAGCGAACCGTGGAACGCCAACCTGAGCCACGGGAGCCGGCGCATCGCTGAACGGCTGAGATGTTCGGAGTGCCGAACAGCCGGAGGGCGGTCTTCATGGACCGTGCCCACAGGCTCCAGGCCATCCCGGCGGCCTCGGCTTGGCGGCGGGTGACCGGAGCCCCGTGGCCGGATCCGCGCTCCGGCCACGGGTGGGGAGGAGAGCGCCTGTCAGGGGAGGTTCGTCAGCCTGTGCACTCCCCGGCCCCGGGAGGTGACGAGACCTCCCAGCCCTGTGATGAGGACGAGCACGCCGATGCTCCAGGCCGCGGCGTCGTCCGGAGCGGCCAGCAGCCACGGGCCGGACTCAGGGAAGGTCTGGACGTCCCACAGAGCGATGTCGGCCGTCAGCAGCGCGAGAGGAGCCAGTGCTGAGAGATCCGTCCGCATGACCAGCCTGGCCACCAGATATCCTCCCAGACCGGTCACGGTGGCACGCGCCATGACCGGGCCCTCGGGGTTCCCCGCGAGACCGGCGGTGAGCCCCACCCCGATCGAGACCAGGGCGGCCACCGCCACCCAGGCGGCGTCCCACCTCCATACGGGGCGGGTGGCGGTGGACTCCACCGGCGTGCGGGAGCGGTCCAGGCCGTGGTTGAGCAGGAGCAGTCCCACTGTCACCGCCAGGAGTGAGACGGGCACGAGTACGCGGGTCCCGAACACGGTTGGGAACGGGAAGAACCGTTCCTCGGACGCCAGTCCCACGGCCCACGCCACGGCCAGGAGCGCGAGGCCGGGCAGGACCAGTCGTGCTCGCATCCACCACCTCACGGTGGCCCCGGCGTCGAGGTTGCGGGGGTCGAGAGGGTCCGGGGCGGCAGAGCAGGTCTCCATGACCGGCCGGTTGGCCAGGTGCCACTCTCCCTGGGGCCGCGGCGGGAGTTCGAGTACCTCGTCCAGGTAACGGGCCGATTCCGCCGGGATCGACGTGCGGTACTCCTCGTGGTCGTCGGTCTCGGCCACGGTACGCAACCAGGCGAGGACGGTCACCACGGTGTTCTCAGGGGAACTCCTCACAGGAGTCGGGAAGAGCGGCGGGCATGAACGCCTCCACGAAACCGGTGGCCACACTCGAACATGGCCCGGCCGGGGCGATCGCGGCGCAGGCCGAGGTAGCCGTCGTCGAGCAGGACCTCCACGTTCGGGAAGTGCTGGAAACAGGCACCGATGCCCTCGAGGCGCACTGCGGTGGCATCGTGCCTCCGCTCAGGCCGCAGGGAATCGGTCCACAGCGTGCGCCCGTGGTGGCCGTCGACGCAGGCGGCAACAGGCTGCTCTCACGCAAGGTGCACAACGACGAAGCCGAGATCCTCACCGGCAGCAGGTCGATCACCCGGCGGTCGGGACCGCGGAGCTTGACCATGAAGGCGTCGTCGTAGATGGCCCCGGTCAGCAACGATCTGGAAGGACAGCTGGTATCGGTTGAGCTTTCCTACGCGGGAGCGGGGCCCGCAGCAGCCTCGTGAGCGGGTGGTCCTTGAGGCGGGCCCGCTCGGTGTCGGACCGGCGTTCGTAGGCATGCAGGGCCAGGAAGCTGACGACGGTCTGGATCTCTGGACCTGCGGTTGGGTCTCGAAGATCTGCCCGTACTCGACACAGGTGTTGCCGAGCGGGAGCGCGGGCGGCAGCGTGTACCCGCCGTGGTCGCGGACCTGTTCGAGCTGGCCGCCGAAGACGATCGTGGCCATCTACGGCACCTGCCAGAGCAGGATCGCGGAGTGTTCGAGGATGACCGCGCTGTCGCACGGGGCCGGGTTGTGGCCGGGCTCCAGGCGTTCGGCGTTGCGCAGCTCCACGAGCTGTCCGGCCTTGCGGTAGAGAACCTCACGGAAACCGGTGCCGTCGTGAAGGTCGACGATGACCTCGCGGCGAGGGAGCAGTCGGAACCAGGCGAATATGCAGGCCACCTCCTTTCTTGCTTGAAGAGGGTGCGTTCACGCCAGTGATACGCCAGACTTTGAGCATGGGTGAATGGATGTATCAAAATGGTTTGGTATTCGCAGGTGTACTCTTCGCAGTCCTTGCGATCCCTAATTCTGTCTTTGCTTTGCGCATGCGGGGAAACCGGAGGGGGAAGATGGTAACCAGCGCGAAACACGTACCCCTGAACCCCATAAAATTCTCGGGAAAACTGTCGCCGCAAGAGACATTTCGTAAACACGAAAAAGTGAATCCGAATCTGCTGGATCTAGAAGTTTCTGATGCTGGCCCAGCGGGCGTCGCCAGTGGGCAGTTCGATTCCGAAACTCCAGCCCAGGTTAGAGTCGCAAGCGAATTGTTGGCTTGATTGGAACAATTAATTTTCACTCACCAACAACCAAGGGGAACCTTGCAGACGAGGATGGTCCTACAATCGGACTTCCGCCAAGGCCAATGAAGCCCGCGGTCCTCGTAAGAGCGTGTTTGAGAAGGGGTAACGGTCCGGGCACTTCGCCCGTACCATGCTCGCCAGGCCGTGAGCATGGCCACCATGGCGCGACGTCCGACCTACCCCTGTGACCTGACCGATGACCAGTGGGCCCTGATCGAGCCCCTGCTCCCACCGACCAACACCGGCGGCCGACCGGAGAAACACCCCCGCCGCGACGTGGTCGACGCGGTCCTCTACGTCGTGCGCACCGGCTGCTCCTGGCGGCACCTGCCCGTGGACTTCCCGCCCTGGCAGACCGTGTACTGCTACTTCTCCCGCTGGGAGGAAGCCAAGGTCACCGAGCAGGTCATGGCCGTGTTGCGCCGCCGGGTGCGCACCGCTCACGGGCCTGGGAGCGAGCCCTCGGCGGGGATCATCGACTCGCAGAGCGTCAAGGGCGCCGACACCGTCGGTCAGGGCACCCGAGGCTAGGACGCGGGCAAGAAGGTCAACGGCCGTGGACGGGAGGGCGCGGCCCCAGGGACGCGGTGTCGGCCGCCGCACGGCCCTCGTACCAGCCGTCCGCGCTGGAGGGCCCGCGCACCCGTGAGTAGGTCAGCTCCCCGAACGCCTCGGCCACGGCCTCCTCCACCTCGCGCTCGCGCGCGGCGAACACCGGCACCAGGTCCGTCCCGGTCTCGGCCGCGGCGGCCTGCTCCGCGGCGCGGGCCGACTCCACCAGGCGCTCACCCACACGTACCGCGAACGCGGACATGAACGACGCGCGAAAGGCCCGGCTCGCCGCTCTGCCGGACCGGTCCCGCACCGACCCCCTGGCACGCATCGCCGTCTCGGCCTGGACCAGCAGGGAGGTGAACATCAGGTCCACCGCGTCCACGTCCCCCGGGAAACCCATCACCGTGCACAGTCCCAGCTCCTGGTGCCATACGGCCCGGCAGTGGTTGGCCTCGGCGACCTCGTGCAGCAGTACCGCCTTGTGCTCGTCGTAGGGCGCGTCCACCGGGAGACGCCGCCCCGCCGTGGCCTCCGACGCCTGCCCGGGCTCCTCGGCCAGCAGCGCCCGGTCGATGCTGTGCCGGGCCATCAGCTCCTGCGCGCGTGCGCTCAGCGCCTCCGCCTCCCGGGGGAACTCCGTGGACTCGGCCTTGGCCAGCAGCGCGCGCACCCGGGCCAGCTTGGACTGGTCCACTGACTCCCGCGCCTCGCGCGGCACGCCCTCCCGGCCCGGGCGGAACGTTCCCGGCGGCGGACACAGGTGGCGCATCGGCGGCAGTACGCGCAGTGCTGCCAGCAGTCGCAGCGCCGTCTCCACCGCTTCGAACCTCAGCAGTCCGTGCTCGCCACCCACATGCGCCAGATACCCCTCAACCCCGCTCCAGGAGGCCGCAACACCCATCTCGCGCACCTGAGAGGCCCACCGGGGATCCACCGTGTCAGGGGAGTGGCGGGCCAGGTCGGCCGTCACCGCGTCCGCGCACACCGCCGCCGCCACCGGTCCGAGCGCCCGGCCCGCCTGGCGTACGGTCTCCGCGGGCTGCCATCCGCGCGTCCACGCCGAGGCGACCGCGTTAAGCAGGGCGTCGAAGACCGCGCGGCCCGCGGCGTCGGCCCACACGGGGTCCTCGGCGTCGGCCAACCGGGCCGCGGCCAGGTCCACGCCGACGCCGTCCCGGTCGAGTACCAGCGCGTCGACGGCCCCGGACACGACCTCGGCGGGGGAGTCCCCGGGCGCCGGGCCGGCCCAGGCCTCCGCGTCCCTGCCGGAGGCCCCCGCGGCCGCCCGGCCACCGTCCCGCCGCTGTCGGCCGCGACCCTTCCTGCCCACAGTGGCCCTCCTCGATCGAGTGGTGATGGAGCCAGCGGGCCATCCTATCGGCCGGTGCGCCGCCGCCACGCGGCGCGCGAAACGTCACCGGTGCGGTGACAACGCCGCTACCGGGCGCCGTGACGGGTAAACCCGCATCGCCCCCTCATGGCATCCGGTGCCTGGTACGGAAAGACGCAGCTTTCCTCCTCGAAGCAACACGGAAACACGCGGCACGTACCGTCGCCTCGCACCCGCAGCCACTGAGGAGTCTCCATGCGCCAGGGAATCGGGGCCGACGGCCGAGACGGCACCCCGCCCGCCGATGCGGACGCCGCCCGCTGCCCCTACGGCGGGAGCTCGGCCCTCGCCCTCCACGGAACCACCGGCGTCGACATGCCCTGGTCCCAGCTGCGCGATCGCCACGGCGGCCTGGTCGCGGTCGAGATCAGCCCGGGCGTGCCCGGCTGGCTCCTGCTCGGCTACAAGGAGAACCTCCAGGTGCTGCGTGACCAGACCCATTTCTCCGCCGACCCTCGCCCGTGGAGCCCGAGTGGTACCGCTCCCGCCCGCAGCGCAGCCCTGACCCGTGACGGCGAGGAACACCAGCGGCTGCGCGCGGCCATCGCCGACACCCTGGCCAGGGTGGGCACACCCCAGCTGGTCCCGGTCGTCGAGCGCGTCGCCCTGCATCTGCTCGACCGGGTCGCCGCGAAGGGCTTCGCCGACCTCATCGGCCAGTTCGCCGCCCCGCTGCCCGCCCTCGTCCTCAACGAGCTCTTCGGCCTGCCCGACGCCTACGGCCGCCTGCTGGCCGACCTCACCCTGCGGCTGTGGAGCGGCGAACCGGACCGTGCCGAGCCCGCGGCCCTGGCGATCCGCTCGTACTTCGAGGGCCTGGTGGCCCGCAAGCGCGCCGCCCCCGGCGAGGACGTCACCAGCTGGCTGCTGGCCCACCCGAACGGGCTCACCGACGGCGAGGCCGTGGAGGCGCTGTCGCTGTTGTGGGAGACCGGGCACGAACCCACCACCCACCTCATCGGCAACGCCCTGTTCAGGCTCCTGGACGACCCGAAAGTGTGGACCGCCTATCTGGGCGGCACCCTCACCCCGGAGGACTTCGTCGACTACCTCATGTGGACCGACCCTCCGGTCCGGGTGCTCGCCGGGCGCTACTCCACCATGGACATCAGCTTCGCCGGGGCCCGTATCCGCAGGGGCGAGCCGCTGTTGTTCGGGTTCGCCTCAGCGCACGCCGATCCTTCCGTGTCCCGCGGCGGAGAAGACACGATGGCTCTGGCGGGCAACCGCTCCCACCTGTCATGGGGCGCGGGTGCCCACCGCTGTCCCGCCACCGGTTTCGCCCGGGAGCTGGTGCGCACCGCCATCGACACCGCGGTGGACCGGCTGCGCGGCATGGTCCTGGCCGTCGAACCCGACGACCTGCGCTGGCGTACGTCGCTGACCGTGCACGGGCTGGTGGAGCTGCCGGTGTGGTTCACCGCCACCGGGGAGCAGGCCGAGCCGGCCGAGCAGCAGGAACGCGCCGAGGCGCCGGTGCGCCGCTGGATCCGCAGGAAGCGCAAGCCCGCACCGCGCGGGGCCCGCTACCAGGCGCCGCTGGCCCGAGGCGGGGGCGGGGAGGAGAGGGGCGCCGCCGAGCCCGTGCCCGCGCCGGCCGCTTCGCCCCGCCGCGCGCCGCGGGGTGCCGGCGCCCGTTACCAGGCACCGTTCGCGCGGGAGGAGGCCGGCCCCGACCCTCTGGAGGAGCTGCTGTCCACCTGGAGCCCGCTGAGGTGACCCGCCGGAGGGCGGTACCGGTTCAACGGTCCTGCCACCACTCCTGGGGCGGCGCCTCGGTGTGCGCCCACTCGTGCAGCTCCTCCAGGAAGACACGGGATCGGCAGACCGCCTCGACCGCCCTGTCGTGCTCCTCTCCGCGACCGTGGTCAACCACCGGGTCGTCGAGGCGGGCCGTGAGCATACGGTCGACCGTGCGCACCGCCTGCCGGTCGTCATCGGTGGGCCGCGGGCCGGCGAGCCTGCGGTAGATGTTCCTTCCGAGGTAGGTGTCGGCGATCGTCCTCTGTAGGCGGGTCAGCGCCATGTACAGTGCCTCGGCCGACGCGCGCAGGGAGGGTTCGCGTCCGCTCGCCACGAGCGCGGCCACCGTCGCCTCGGCGACACGGCGCAGCGCGGGCTCGGGGTCGTACTCGTCGCGGCTCGACCGGTAGGTGAACGCCACCAGTGGGTACCGGTGCACCGTCTCCTCGACCTCGCGCAGGCTCTCCGCCCAGCTCTGGCAGTGCGAGCGGGCCTCGTCGACGCCGTCGTGGGCCAGGTACTCGGCGAACATGGTGACGCCGCCCCGGCCGCGCGCGTCGTCGTGGACCGAGAGCGTGAACCGGTTGCGTTTGGACACACCGCTGGTGACCTGGATGGTGTAGGTGGCCATCCCGGTGAACAGGGAGAAGCCGACCGCCGCGCCGAACAGCGAGACCAGCTGGCCCCCGGTCGACAGCGGGGCGATGTCACCGTAGCCCAGGACCGGGACGGTGCCGCCCGCGAAGTAGAGGGCGTCCAGGAAGCCGACGGGGCCGAGGCCGGGCTGGGCGCTGAAGTCGTCCTCCAGCATCGGCCACACGACCAGTGCCAGCCCGAGGGTGAACAGTACGATCCAGACGACGAACGTCACTATGAGGATCGCCGGTCCGGCCAGGCTGAGCACCCGTCTCTCGACACGGGGCAGGCGTGTGCCCGTCAGCACCGCCGAGCGCCACACCGCCTTGCGGGTCCGTCCGGCCAACAGCCCCTCCGAATCCGGATGGAGCACGGTGGTGACGGCGTCGCAGACGACCAGCACGGCGAGCAGCAGTCCGAGCACCGATACGAGGGTCATGCCGCACGCCTACCCTGTCGCCGGGAACCGATACTCCGTGTAGCCGGTGTTTCCCGGGGAGGCCGGGACCAGCGGCGGTGCCGGGGTGTCCGTGCCGCGCGACGGGACCCGCTCGGCCGTGCGCGCGGGCGCACGGCCGGGCGGACGGGGCCGCGAGACCTACCCCTGGTCGGGGTCCACCACGACCAGTTCGGGGTGGAAGCTCTCGGGGTCATCCAGCAGGGGCTGGTCGCCGCCGCGCAGGTGGTGGTCGAAGAACGCCACGCTGTAGGTGCGCACCAGGCCGAGGCCGTGCTCCGCGGGCAGGTCGCCGAACTGGGCCCGCCACTGCTCGGGGGTGAGCAGGTCGGTCAGACCGAACTGCTCCATCAGCACACCCCGGTCGATGCCGTTGGAGTGCCCGGAACCCTCGAGCCTGATCCACTGCCGCCATCCCTCCAGGCGCGGCCACACCTCCTCGACACCGTGCCAGGTGTGTCCCTGGTCGTTCTCGATCAGTGCCAGCGGCTTGTCCACGCCCTCCTCCAGCACGGGCGGGTAGTAGGGGCCGTCCAGGTTGATTCCGGCGTCCACACGCTCCTCGGCGCGCAGCGTCTCGGCGGTGGCCGTACCTCCCCAGGAGTGCCCGGCCATCCCGACCCGGGAGGCGTCGATCACGTGTGACCACCGCCAGGCCGGGACCGGTCCGGTGAGCCGGTCCAGGAGGAAGGAGACGTCCTCGGCCCGGTTGACCGAGCCCAGCGCCCAGTCCTCGGTCAGGCACCCGGCGCACTCGGTGACCAGCCCGCCGGGGAACTCCACCGGGGCGGCCTCGTGGGCGTGGTCCACACCCGCCACCACGAAGCCGTGGCTGGCCAGGTCCTCCGCGAGCGAGGACAGCTCGGTCCGGTTCAGGCCCGCGCCGGGGGAGAGCACGACCAGCGGGAAGCCCTCACCGGTGCGCGCGGGCGGCATGTTCAGACGGGAGTTCGTGCGCACCCCGTCGTGCAGGACGTCGTCGGGCAGGTCCAGCCCGAGTTCGGCGACCATGGCCGCGGACTCGGCCTCGGTCATGTACGGCGCGGGCCGTCCCGCGTCCACGCGCGCCGGGTACCACAGGGTCACCATCAGCTCGCGGGGTCCGCCCACCCACACGTCCTCGCGGCCTTGGTCCACCAGGTGCAGGTCGGTGGTGCCGACAGGATGGTCGCCGGTGGGTGCGGGCAGGAAAGCCCGGGGCGCGTCGGCCGGGGCCGTCTCGGCCGACGCCGCGGCGGGCGCCGCCAGGGAGGCGGGCAGGGCCAGGGCCGCGGCCGCCGCGAACGTGGTGGCGGCCCGGACAGGGCGGACGCGGGCGGTGCGGCGATCGCTTCGTCGTACGTTGGGCATGTGCTTCCCGTCGCTCGGTGCCGTGCGGTCACCGACAACGCTAGGAAGCCCGGTGCGGCGGCGCCATCGGGACGGCCCCCCCTCCTCCTCGGGGGCGTACCGGAGGTCCGGGGTGGGGACAGCACCACCCCGGACCTGCCGACCTGCGCGTTCAGCCGCCGGACTCCACCAGCAGCACCTCCAGGGTGCGGGGGCCGTGCACGCCCTCCACCCGGTCCAGCTCGATGTCGCTGGTCGCCGAGGGCCCGCTGATCCAGGTCAGCGGTCGCGACGGGTCCAGTAGGCGCACCGCCTGGGGTACCCCGTCCACCACCTGGTCGGCGCGCACCACGCACAGGTGGTAGTCGGGTACCAGGGTGATCGCGCGGCGCCCCTGGTCGGGACTGCCGTCCAGGATGATCGTGCCGGTCTCGGCCACGGTCACCGCGCAGCCGGTGACCACACCGTCCACCCCGTCGAGGCCGCTGACCGACAGCGGCTCCTCCCGCGAGTCGTGCACCAGCTCGGCGGAGGACTCGGCGAACCACTCCTGTGGAATCCCCGAGGGGACCGCCAGTCGGGCGGCGCCCCGGCGGTCCAGGGCGGCGGCCACCTCGGCGGCCAGCCGGTCGGCGCCCACCCGGCGCACCAGCGCCCGGTAGTCGCGCAGCCGGTCCTCCAGTACCTCCAGGGTGGGCCCCACCCCGTGGCTGTCGGCGAAGCCCTGCCCGGGTGCCCGCTCCACGGGCTCGTCTGCGGGCACGTCGGCCAGCGCCTTGCGGACCCGGGCCAGGATCTGCTCACGGCTGCTCATCCGTGCTCCTTCCCTCGCTTGTTCCACCACTGCCGGAAGGACTCGGCGGGCACGTCGGGCACGTCGCGGGTGTCGGTCCACGCCCCGGCCGTCCCGGGCAGGTGGCGCGGGACCGCGCCCCGGCCCAGCTCCGCCGCGCGCTGCACCGCGTCCAGGGCGCGCGAGGAGGACAGCGCCGCCTCGGCCCCCGCCATCAGCGCCTTCTCGCCCAGGTGTCCGGGGGAGTCCGCGACCTCCTCGCGCAGGTGCACCAGTACCTCGGGGATGTCGATGGCCACCGGGCACACCTCGTAGCAGGCCCCGCACAGCGACGACGCGTACGGCAGGGCCTCGTCCACCTCCGAGGACATCCCGCGCAGCTGGGGGGTGAGGATCGCGCCGATCGGGCCCGGGTAGACCGAGCCGTAGGCGTGCCCGCCGGTGCGTTCGTAGACCGGGCAGGTGTTCAGGCACGCCGAGCAGCGGATGCAGCGCAGCGCCTGGCGTCCCACGGTGTCGGCCAGCACGTCGGTGCGGCCGTTGTCCAGCAGTACCAGGTGGAACTCCTGGGGGCCGTCGCCCGGTGTCACACCGGTCCAGGTGGAGGTGTAGGGGTTCATCCGCTCGCCGGTGGAGGAGCGCGGCAGCAGCTGCATGAACACCTCCAGGTCCGACCAGGTCGGCACGATCTTCTCGATGCCGACCACGGAGATCAGGGTCTGGGGCAGGGTCAGGCACATGCGGCCGTTGCCCTCCGACTCCAGCACCACCATCGTGCCGGAGTCGGCCACCGCGAAGTTGGCGCCCGAGATCGCCGTGCGGGTGCGCAGGAAGCGCTCGCGCAGGTGCACGCGGGCCGCCTCGGCCAGTGCCTTGGGGTCGTCGGTCAGCTCCGGGGGCGCGGGCACGCCCCACTCGGCCATCTGCTCCAGGAAGATCTCCCGGATCTGGGCGCGCCCCAGGTGGATGGCGGGGACCAGGATGTGCGAGGGCAGGTCATCGCCCAGCTGCACGATCAGCTCGGCCAGGTCGGTCTCGTACGCGGTGATCCCGGCCTCGGCGAGAGCCTCGTTGAGCTCGATCTCCTGGGTGGCCATCGACTTGACCTTGACCACGTCGGTCTCGCCGGTGGCCTTCACCAGGCCGGTGACGATCTCGTTGGCCTCGGCGGCGTCGGCCGCCCAGTGCACCTGTCCGCCGGCCCGGCGGACGGACTCCTCCAGCTGCTCCAGGTAGTGGTCCATGTGGCGAAGTGTGTGTTCCTTGACCGCCGCGCCCTCGGTGCGCAGGCGCTGCCAGTCGTCGTGCAGTTCGTCGACGACGGCGGAGCGCTTGTCCCGGATGGTGTGGGTGGCCTCGCGCAGGTTGTGCCGCAGCTGGGAGTCGTTGACGGCCTTCGCCGCGGCCTCGGGAAAGGGCGGAATGCCCAGGAACGTAGCGCTCATCGGGCAGCGCCCTCCTTCTCTGTCTCCTTCTCGGTACTGGCCAGGATCTCGGCCAGGTGCACCACCCGCATGCCCGACCGCTGCCGGGACAGGGTGCCGCCGACGTGCATCAGGCAGGAGTTGTCGACCGCGCACAGCACCTCGGCGCCGGTCTCCACGGCGTGGCGGGCCTTGTCCGCGCCCATGGCAGAGGACACGTCGCCGTTCTTGACCGCGAACGTGCCGCCGAACCCGCAGCACTCGGTGGCTCCGGGCAGGTCCAGCAGCTCCAGGCCGCGCACTGCGCGCAGCAGCTGGTAGGGGCGGTCGCCCAGGCCGAGCATGCGCAGCCCGTGGCAGGTGGGGTGGTAGGCGACCTTGTGCGGGTAGTAGGCGCCCACGTCGGTCACGTCGAGCACGTCCACCAGGAGTTCGGTGAGGTCGTACACGCGCGGGGCGAGCTCGGCCACCTTGCGGGACAGGCGGCTGCCGCTGGCGCCCAGGCGCGGGTAGTTGTCGCGGACCATGGCCGCGCAGGAGGCTGAGGGGACCACGACGGCGTCGGCGCCCTCGAAGGTCTTGACGAAGCGCACGGCCATACGGCTGGCCGGGCGGCGGTAACCGGTGTTGTAGTGCATCTGCCCGCAGCAGGTCTGGCCCTCGGGGAAGACCACCTCGTGGCCCAGCCGCTCCAGGAGACGCACCACCGCCTGTCCGGTGTCGGGGAAGAGTGTGTCGTTGACACAGGTGATGAACAGTGCGATCCGCATGTGCCTCCTTCGTGCCCCGCCGGCCGGTGTGCTCGGGGAGTCCGGTCCGGCGCCGGGGCAGCCGCCCTCCCGCGTGCTGCCACGGTGGAGTCGTCCGCCACGAGCGTGTAGTGGTCGGACCACTTTTGCATGTCGGGAGGCTTCTGGGCAAGAAGAGCGAAGAACGGGAGCGTTTTGGAGGGTGCGGGCTTCGGATTGGTATGATCTCTTTTGACTGAGGGCGGCTGGAGCGGAACCGCGGAGGGCGTCCCTGCCCGACAAGAGCGAGCTGGAGAGACACATGAGCGATCCCGACGGTGAGCGCACCCCCGTCACCCGGCGTGCCGTCGACCGGATCAAGGAGATGATCGCCAGCGGGCAGGTCGGCCCCGGGGAGCGCCTGCCCACCGAACGTGACCTGTCCACCCAGCTCGGGCTCTCCCGCAGCTCCATGCGCGAGGCCATCCGCACCCTGACCACGCTCGGCGTCCTGGAGTCCCGCCACGGCGCGGGCGTCTACGTCACCGCGCTGCGTCCGGCCGACCTGCTGGAGACCTTCTCCGTGCTGGCCGAGGTCTCCCAGGGTCGGACCCTGCTGGAGGTCCTCCAGGTGCGCCGCATGCTCGAACCCGCAGCCACCGCCCTGGCCGCCGCGCGTGCCAGTGCCCAGGACCTCGACCGCATCGGGGCGCTGCTGGAACGGATGGAGGACGGTCCTCCCTGCGTCGACACCGTCACCGCCGACCTCGGCTTCCACCAGGCCATCGTGGCCAGCACCGGCAACGCGACCCTGGCCGCGATCCACGACGGACTGTCCTCGCACACCTTCAACGCCCGTGTGTGGGCGGGCCACCGGGAGGCCGGACTCACCACCAAGCTCCGAGAGGACCACCAGCGCATCCACGAGGCCCTCGTGGCGCGTGACCCGGACGCCGCCCGCTCCGCCGCGGCCGTGCACGTCCTGCGTGTGGAGCGCTGGCTCAGCGCCGACCTGGCCGACGCCGGGTCCTGAGCGCCGGTCCCGCCGTCTCGTCCCCGGGAGCGCGGCCGCACGGAAAAGTCCGCGGACCGGCCTGTGGAAACCGCGTGGCGGGCCGCTTTCGTGGCAGGCTTGGGGCAGGCCGCAGGGGTCGGTTGCGCCCGCGGGCCACACACGGACCACCACGAACGACGAGGAGCCGCCGGATGTCTGCCAGTACTCCCCTCCCCCGCACTGAGGACACCGGAGAGGGGGCCCACTCGGCCATCCCCCTGGACCAGCGAAGCGAGTGGGCCGCGCTGCGCGAACACCGTGAGCGCTTGGGATCCACCCACCTGCGCGAGCTGTTCGACGACGACCCCGGACGGGCCCGGCGGTACACGCTCGACGTCGGTGACCTCCACGTCGACTACTCCAAGAACCTCGTCACCGACCAGACCCTGCGCTTGCTCGGCGACCTGGCCGCGGCCACCCGCGTCGCCGAGCTGCGCGACGCCATGCTCGGCGGTGAACACGTCAACGTCACCGAGGACCGGGCCGTGCTGCACACCGCCCTGCGCGCGCCGCGGGGCGAGGTCGTTCGCGCCAACGGACACGACGTCGTCCCCGAGGTGCAGCGGGTCCTGGACCGGATGGCCGACTTCGCCGAACGGGTCCGCGCCCGCCAGTGGCTCGGCCACACCGGACGGCCGGTGCGCAGGATCGTCAACATCGGCATCGGCGGCTCCGATCTGGGGCCCGCCATGGCGTACGAGGCGCTGCGGCCCCACACCGACCGCGGACTGGAGTTTCGCTTCGTCTCCAACGTGGACGGCGCGGACCTGCACGAGGCGCTCGTCGACGCCGACCCGGCCACGACACTGTTCGTGGTCGCCTCCAAGACCTTCACCACCGTCGAGACCATCACCAACGCGACCGCCGCCCGCTCCTGGCTGCTGGACGGCCTGGGCGTGCGGGACGGTGACGACGGCGCCATCGCCAAGCACTTCGTCGCGGTCTCCACCAACGGCGATGAAGTCGCCGGGTTCGGGATCGACACCCAGAACATGTTCGAGTTCTGGGACTGGGTGGGAGGACGCTACTCCTACGACTCGGCCATCGGACTGTCCCTGATGGTGGCGGTGGGCCCCGAGCGGTTCCGGGAGATGCTCGCCGGGTTCCACCTGATGGACACCCACTTCGCGACGGCCCCCGTCGAGCGCAACCTGCCGTTCCTGCTGGGGCTGCTCGGTGTCTGGTACGGCAACTTCATGGACGCCGAGAGCCATGCGGTGCTGCCCTACAGCCACCACATGTCGAAGTTCACCGCCTATTTGCAGCAGCTCGACATGGAGTCCAACGGCAAGTCGGTCCAGCGCGACGGGCGGCCCGTGGGCTGGCAGACCGGGCCGGTGGTGTGGGGGACGCCGGGAACCAACGGCCAGCACGCCTACTTCCAGCTGCTGCACCAGGGCACCCGGTTCGTGCCCGCCGACCTCATCGGCTTCGCCAACCCGGCCCCCGACCTGCCGGAGGGACTGGCGCCCCAGCACGACCTGCTCATGGCCAACCTGTTCGCCCAGGGGCAGGCCCTGGCCTTCGGCAGGACCTCCGAGGAGGTCGTCGCCGAGGGCGTGGCGGCCGGCCTGGTCCCGCACCGCACCTTCGAGGGCAACCGTCCCACGACCACCATCCTCGCCGACCAGCTCAGCCCGTCGGTGCTCGGCCAGCTGGTCGCCCTCTACGAGCACAAGGTGTTCGTGCAGGGCGCGGTGTGGAACGTCAACTCCTTCGACCAGTGGGGTGTGCAGCTGGGAAAGGTCCTGGCCAAGCGGGTCGAGCCCGCCCTCACCGAGGGCGAGGACGTGCCCGGCCTGGACGCCTCCACCGCGTCGCTGGTGGAGCGGTACCGGTCCCTGCGCGGCAGGTAGGCAAAACGGGGGAGGGGCGCCCGCGCGGCGCTCCCTCCCGCCACCCGTGTCAGTGCCTTTGCCCGGGGCGGTCCGGTCCGGCTAGCCTGGGCACGACATGCGTAACTGACATCGAGACCGACGATCCGCCGAGCGCGCGGGGCTCGCCCACCACCGGGCTGGAGCCGTATCCCCGTTCGGCGTGTACCCGAGTTCCCGAACCCGTGGTGCGGTCTCGATGTCGACGACTCCTCCGTCGTCTCCGGGACCGTGCCGTGAACGGCGATCGGCCCCAGCGCATCGAGGCCCACCTTCGAAGACGAAGGGTGGTCCCACTCCATGACCCCGGAAAACATGACCGGAACCGCGGAGCCGGCGGCTCCGACAGGTCCGCCGTTGCTGCGCGCCCGCGACCTGGCCAAGGCCTACGGGGCGCACGTGGTGCTCGACGGGGTCGGCGTGGACGTCGGCCCCGGCCAGCGGCTCGGACTGGTGGGGGAGAACGGCGCCGGCAAGACCACCCTCCTGCGGCTGCTCGCAGGGCAGGAGGAGCCCGACGCGGGGCGGGTGGAACGCCCGGACGACACCGGCTTCCTCTACCAGGAACTGCCGCACTCCCCGGAGACGACCCTGGCCCGGGTGGTCGCCGAGGCGCTCGAACCGGCCCGTGAGGTGGAGCGGCGCCTGACCGCGAGCGCGGTGGCGCTGGACGGCTCGCCCGAGGACGAACAGGCCATGCGTGAGTACTCCGGGGCACTGGCCGAGGCCGAGCTACGGGAGGTGTGGGACGCCGAGCGCCGGGCCGAGATGGTGGTGGCGGGCCTGGGGCTGGACGGGATCGAACCGGACAGGCCGGTGGGGCGGATGTCGGGCGGCCAGCGCGGCCGCCTGGGTCTGGCCGCCCTGCTGATCCGCAGGCCGCGCGCCCTGCTGTTGGACGAGCCCACCAACCACCTGGACGAGCAGGCGCTGGAGTTCCTGGAGGGGTATCTGCGGGGCCTTCCGGGCCTGGTGGTGCTGGCCAGCCACGACCGGGTGTTCCTGGACGCGGTGTGCACCGGTCTGGTCGATCTGGACCCGGCCGTGGACGGGCCCGTGTACTACGGCGGTGCCTACTCCTTCTACCTGCGGGAGAAGCGGGTGGAGCGGGAACGGTGGGAGCAGCGCTACCTCCGCGAGCAGGACACCATCAGGGCTCTGCGCGAGTCGGTGCGCGGCACCGCCCGACAGGTCGCACACAACGCCCCGCGCAAGGACAACGAGAAGATGGGGTACGACTACTCCGGAGGGCGCGTCGACAAACAGGTCTCGCGCCGGGTGCGCAACGCCCGGGGCAGGCTGGAGGAGCTGGAGCGCGACCAGGTGCGCAAGCCGTCCAGGCGGCTGGAGTTCACCGCCTCGCTCACCCGGGACCCGGGCCCGGCCGGCGGTAACGCCGTCACGCTGCGGGACCTGGTGGTGCCGGGCCGGTTGCGTCTGGACCACCTGGACGTGCCCTCGGACGGGCGTCTGCTGGTCACCGGGCCCAACGGAGCGGGTAAGTCCACGCTGTTGTACGCCCTGGGACACCGGTTGCGGCCGGAGTCGGGCCAGGTGTCGTGGCGGCGCGGGGCGTCGGTGGCCCTGCTGGAGCAGGACGTGGTCTTCACCGATCCCGAGCGCACCCCGCGCATGCTCTACGAGGCGCTCAACGGCGCTCGGTCAGACGCACCGCGCCTGACCGACCTGGGCCTGGTCGCCCCGCGCGACCTGGACCGGTCGGTGGGTGCGCTGAGCGTGGGGCAGCGACGCCGACTGGCGCTGGCGATGCTGGTGGGGCACGCTCCGGACGTGCTTTTGCTGGACGAGCCGACCAACCACCTGTCCCTGACACTGGCCGAGGAACTGGAGGAGGCGCTGGGCAGGGCGCCGGGCGCGGTGGTGGTGGCCTCGCACGACCGGTGGCTGCGCCGCAACTGGACCTGGTCGGAGCTGCGGCTGGCCGAAGGTGCGGTCGTCGAGCGCAGGGACCCCTCGCCCTCGTAGAGGACCGGGC
Source organism: Nocardiopsis sp. TRM 82005 (assembly GCF_056312425.1). NCBI lineage: Bacteria > Bacillati > Actinomycetota > Actinomycetes > Streptosporangiales > Nocardiopsidaceae > Nocardiopsis > Nocardiopsis sp. TRM 82005. The sequence continues at coordinate 118,633 of NZ_JBWDTQ010000012.1, read as the reverse complement.
CGCCCGGGCCGTCCGCGAACGGTCCGGGCGGTTTTCGTGTGACCGAACTGCGATCTACGTCTTAAAAGGGTGATTTGTTCTCATCCCCTCCAAGGCGATAACCGAGGGCGCCGCTCATCCACGCGAGAGGGCACCGTCGCTCAGCCGGCGCCGACGGCCCCGCGCTTCGGCCAACGCGGGGGCCGCGTCGCGTCCCAGTCAGTCGAGGACGGCGAACGCCTCGACCTCGACGAGCACGTCGGGTTCGAACAGGTAGTCGACGCCGATGAGCGACACGGGCGGCAGCGGCTGTGGCACCCCGAGCTCGTCGGCGACACGCTCGACGCCCGCCATGAAGTCGTCCATCTTCTCCGGGCTCCAGCGCGTGACGAAGAACCTGAGGCGCACGACGTCGGAAAAGCTCGCTCCGGCGCCGGTCAGCCCGAGCGCGGTGTTGCGCAGAGCCTGCGCGACCTGGCCGGTGAGGTCACCCGCCGCGACGGGGTTCGCCTCGGCGTCACGCGCGATCTGGCCGGCCACGTGCACATGGCGTGTACCCGTGCCGATCGAGACATGGTGGTAGGGCACGGGCTGCATCATGCCCTCGGGGTTCAGTAGCTGCACGGTCATGGGGCGCCTCTCACTTGCCGGTTGGTAGGTATCCAATGTCTACTTGGTACACAAAGGGAACTTCAACGAGACCAGGTATCATGGCGGAAACCACCCACCCCGCGTCCGACGGCCAGATCGCCGCGCCGCACCGCGAGCTGCTCGACCAGGTGCTCGACAAGTGGTCGTTGCAGGTGCTCGACAAGTTGTGCGAGCGGCCCTCGCGTTTCAACGAGCTGCGCCGCGCGATCCCCGTCGTGACACAGAAGTCGCTCACGGCGGCGCTGCGGCGCCTCGAACGCAACGGGATGGTCGAACGTGTCATCGTGAGCTCACGGCCCATCGCCGTCGAGTACCGCATCACGCCGCTGGGAACGACACTCCAGGAACTGGTCGACGCACTCCTGAAGTGGACCACCACCAACATGCCCAGCGTCGAGCGCGCACGCGCGCGGTTCGATGACGGGATATGACGTGGCGCGCGCCCTCGTCCGTGCCGCCAGAGCACCCGTCAACGGCGGCCGGTGAGGGGCCGCCCCCTGGGCGGCCCCCGAGAGCGGGCGTGGCCGAAGCCCCGTTCCACGCACCCATGTCTCCTCCCACGAGCACACTCCTGCCCCGGCGGGGAGTACTTCCCGCGGTGACCGGCGCGGACGCTGGAAACCCCGGCACCGCACGTGCAAACTCCCAGTAGTTGTTCTGCTTCGTGAGGTGATGGTGGGGTGGGGCGTACATGACCGCGCCGATGGACGCGCCCGAGTCGTCCCAGCACGCTGACCCCGAGGCGGCGGCCGCCGGGGGAGCGGGCGCGGCGAGCCGGTCCCTACGCCAGATCGCCTGGCAGCGGTTCCGGAGGGACCGGGTCGGTATGGCCGGGGGGATCATCGTCCTCCTGCTCATCCTGGTCGCGCTCTTCGCCCCGGTACTCGCCTCCTGGTTCGGCTACCCGCCCAACCAGTTCCACCAGAGCCTGATCGACCCGCTCACCGGCGGTGTCCTGCGCGATCCCGACGACCCCTCCCAGGGCATCGACCCCTGGGGCGGGATCAGCACCCAGCACCTGCTCGGCGTGGAGCCCGTCAACGGACGCGACCTGTTCAGCCGCGTCGTCTACGGCGCCCGTACCTCGCTGCTGGTCGCCACGGTCGCCACCCTGGTGTGCGTCGTCATCGGCACCGTCCTGGGGATCGTCGCCGGGTACTTCGGCGGCTGGGTCGACGTGGTCATCAGCAGGTCCATGGACATCTTCCTGGCCTTTCCGCTGCTGCTGTTCGCGATCGCCCTGGTGGGCGTCATCCCCGACGGGGCCTTCGGCCTGACCGGCAACAACCTGCGCATCGGCGTGCTGGTCTTCATCATCGGTTTCTTCAACTGGCCCTACATCGGCCGCATCGTGCGCGGGCAGACCCTCACGCTCAAGGAACGCGAGTTCGTGGAGGCCGCCCGCAGCCTCGGCGCGGGCAGCTCCCACATCGTCTTCCGCGAGATCCTGCCCAACCTCGTCACCCCGGTGCTGGTCTACTCCACCCTGCTCATCCCCACGAACATCCTGTTCGAGGCGGCCCTGAGCTTCCTGGGGGTGGGCATCAACCCGCCCATGGCCACCTGGGGCGGCATGTTGGACAACGCCCTGCGCTTCTACACCACCTCTCCGCACTTCGTCATGATCCCGGGCCTGGCCATCTTCGCCACCGTTCTGGCCTTCAACCTCTTCGGTGACGGGCTGCGCGACGCCTTCGACCCCCGCTCCTCCGACTGACGGTCCCGGGCGTGCCCGGGCGCTCCCCGTGTCCCAGGCCGTGCGCCGTACGGCCCCAGCAGCGAATCCGACCAGGAGGCAGAGTGAGCACCCATCACTTCACACACGCGGCGTCCTCCCGGCGTCGCCGCGGACACGGCCGGGTGGTCGCGCCTTTGGCCGTGGGAGCGGTCGCGACCCTGCTGCTGGCCGCCTGCGGCGGCGCGGGCGGCGGCGGTGGCGGCGGCGGAGAGACCGACGCCGAGTTCAACGACGGTGAGAACGCGATCGTCAATCCCTCCGACGAGACCGGCGGCACCCTGCGCTACGCCATCTCCTCCGACTTCGACTCGCCCGACCCCGGCAACACCTACTACGCGTTCAGCTGGAACTTCAGCCGTTACTACGCGCGCACCCTGCTCACCTACACCGAGGCTCCGGGGGAGGAGGGCACCGAACTCCAGCCCGATCTGGCCGAGGCCATGCCCGAGGCCAACGAGGACTCCACCGAGTGGACGGTGCGCATCAAGCAGGGCCTCAGGTACGAGGACGGGTCGGAGATCACCGCGCAGGACATCAAGTACGCCATCGCTCGCAGCAACTTCGGTGCCCAGGCGCTGCCCAACGGACCCAAGTACTTTCAGGACATGCTGGCCGACAGCGAGGACTACGAGGGCCCCTACGCGGGTGAGGGCGACCCGCTGGCCGGGTTCGACGGGATCGAGACCCCGGACGACCACACCCTGGTCTTCCACCTCGACCAGAGCTTCGCCGAGTTCCCCTACATACTCATCCAGCCGCAGACCGCGCCGGTCCCGCCCGACGCCGACCGCGGGGAGCAGTACCAGAACCGCGTCGTCTCCTCCGGGCCCTACAAGTTCGACGGCGAGTACCAGCCCGGCGTGTCCCTGAACCTGGTGCGCAACGACCAGTGGGACGCCTCCACCGACCCCGTCCGCAGAGCGCTGCCGGACCGGGTCGAGGTGCAGTTGGGGGTGGAGCAGAACGAGATCGACCAGCGCCTGGTCAACGGAGGACTGGACGTCGACCTGGCCGGGGCCGGGGTGGGCCCCGCGATGAGGGGCACCCTGGTCACCGAGGAGGCCGAGAGGGACAGTGTCGACAACCCGCAGACCAGCACTCTGCGCTATGTCAACATCAACACCGTCGTGGAGCCGTTGGACGATCTGGCCTGCCGCCAGGCGATCATGTACGCGGCTGACCGCGACGCGTTGCAGCGGGCGTGGGGCGGCGAGACGGGCGGTGACATCGCCACCCAGATCATGCCCGGTGTGCTGCCGGGTGCCGATCCGAACATCAACCCCTACCCGTCACAGGACAACCAGGGCGATCTGGACATGGCCCGGCAGAAGCTGGAGGAGTGCGGTGAGCCCGACGGGTTCTCCACATCCATCGGGGCCCGCGCGGACCGGCCCTCGGACGTGAGCACGGCCGAGGCGCTACAGCAGGCCCTGGCGCGGGTGGGGATCGAGACGCGGATCCGGCAGTACCCGTCGGACACCTACACCAACACCCAGGCCGGGTCGCCGGACTTCGTACACGAGAACGGCCTGGGCCTGACCGTGTACGGGTGGGCGCCGGACTGGGCCAGTGGCTACGGTTTCATGAGCAAGATCCTGGACGGCGACGCCATCCAGGACGCGGGCAACGCCAACGTCTCCGAGTTGGACGACGACCAGATCAACGCATGGTTCGACGAGGTGGTCACGGTGGAGGATCCTGAGGAGCGCGCCTCGATCTACACACAGATCGACGAGCGGGCCATGGAGCAGGCGGCGATCCTTCCGGCGGTGTTCGAGCGGACGGTGCTGTACCGGCCCGCGCACCTGACCAACGTGTACTACCACGCCGGTTACTCGATGTACGACTACATGGCGTTGGGGACCACCAGGGAGTAGGCGTCAGCGGTCGGAACGCGTCCTGCCTGCCCGTGCGTCTTCCGGCGGGCGCGCCGGAGCAGGAGCGTGATCGCTCCTTTACTGTGGGTTAACGTGTGTCCCGGGCGGTGCGAGGATCCTGCGCAGACCGCCCGGGCCCGTCGGTGCCGACGCGGCCGACCGTGTGCCCTACGACAGAAAGCACGCGCGTTGTTGTTCTACATCCTGCGCCGCCTGGGCGCCGGACTCCTGTTGTTGGCCGTGGTCACCATGGTCACCTTCGCCATCTTCTACGTGGTGCCCCGGTGGGCGGGGCGGACCACCGAGCAGTTGGCGACCATGTACGTGGGCCGGGCCCCCACGCCGGAGGCGATCCAGGCCACCATCGATCGGCTGGGGCTGGACAAGCCCGTCATCGTGCAGTTCGGGGAGTTCGTCCGGGGGATCTTCCTGGGCGCCGAGTACCGTTTCGGCCGCGACACCATCGAATGCGCGGCGCCGTGCTTTGGCTACTCCTTCCAGACCTACCAGGAGGTCTTCCCCGAGATCGTGGCCCGGCTTCCGGTGACGGCGTCGCTGGCCTTCGGTGCGGGGGTGGTCTGGTTGGCGGGAGGGATCCTGGTCGGGGTGGTCTCGGCGGTGTGGAGGGGCAGCCTGTTCGACCGGTTGGCGATGGCGGTGGCCCTGGCGGGTGTGTCACTGCCGATCTTCTTCACCGGGCTGCTGGCCCTGGCCTTCCTCGTGCACGCCTGGGGGCTGTTCGGCAGGCCGGGTTATGTTCCGCTGACCCAGGACCCGTTCGGGTGGGTGCAGGGACTGCTCCTGCCGTGGCTGACCCTGGCGTTCCTGCACGCGGCCATGTACGCGCGCCAGACGCGTGCGGGGATGCTGGAGGTCCTGGGGGAGGACTACATCCGCACCGCCCGGGCCAAGGGGCTGGGTGAGCGCAAGGTGGTGCTCAAGCACGCGCTGCGTCCGACGCTGACCCCCATCGTGACGATCTTCGGTCTGGATCTGGGTCTGGTGCTGGGCGGTGCGGTACTGACCGAGCAGGTGTTCTCACTGAACGGGATCGGTCGGTACGCGGTGAGCGCCATCACACAGAGCGATCTCCCGGTGATTTTGGGTGTGACGCTGTTCGGGGCGTTCTTCATCGTCATCTGCAGCCTGGCGGTGGACCTGCTGTATCCGCTGATCGATCCGCGTGTGCGCGTCCATGGGTAGCGGCCCGGTCGGCGCCGTCGACGAGGGAGTTGTATGAGTGAGTCCGTACCGTCGGCCGCATCACCCGTGGTCCGGGTGGAGGATCTGCGGGTGGTGTTTCCGACCATGGACGGCGATGTTCATGCGGTGAACGGGTTGTCCTTCGAGGTGCCCGCCGGCGGCGCCCTCGGCATCGTGGGAGAGTCCGGCTCGGGCAAGAGCGTGACCTCGCTGGCGTTGATGGGCCTGCACCGGGGCAGCCGGGCGCGGATCACCGGCGACATCGAGGTGGTGGGTGTGGACGTGGTGGCCGCGAGCGACCGGCGGCTGCGGCGGATGCGCGGCAACAGTATCGCGATGGTGTTCCAGGACCCCATGCAGTCGCTGCACCCGCAGTTCACCGTGGGCAACCAGCTGGTGGAGGCGTTGCGTGTGCACCGGTCGGAGGTCTCGCGCTCTGAGGCTCGTGCCAGGGCGGTGGAGTCGTTGGAGCGGGTGGGTATCCCCGAGCCGGCGAAGCGGATCAACTCCTATCCGCACGAGTTCTCCGGTGGTATGCGCCAGCGCGTGGTCATCGCGATGGGGCTGATGTGCGATCCGAAGGTGTTGTTGGCCGATGAGCCGACGACGGCGCTGGACGTGACGGTGCAGGCCCAGGTCCTGGACCTGCTGGACGAGCTGCGCACCGATCTGGGCATGGGGCTGATCCTGGTCTCGCACGACCTGGCCGTGGTGGCGGGGTCGGTGGACGAGGTCGTGGTGATGCGCCACGGCGTGGCGGTGGAGCATGGCGACGTCCGCACGGTCCTGTCCGGGCCCGCGCACCCCTACACCCAGGGCCTGCTGGACGCGGTGCCGCGCGTGGAGGTCTCCCGCGCGCAGAGGCGGGCGCGCGATCGCGCGCGGCGCGGGCAGCGTGAGGTGCAGGAGCAGCGCCGCAGGTCGGGTGAGGCCGCGTCAGGCGAGGCCGGGGAGAAGGGGGCGCGGGAGGTCTTCGAGCCTTTTGTCCCGGAGCCGCAGAAGGGACGGGGCGAGCCTCTGTTGCGGGTGGAGGATGTGGCTCAGCGGTTCCGGGTCCGTGGTGGTACGTGGGGTCGGGCGGCTGATTTCTGGGCGGTCAGGGGTGTGTCCTTTGATCTGTACCGGGGTGAGACGTTGGGCGTCGTGGGTGAGTCGGGTTCGGGTAAGAGCACGCTGTCGCGGATGGTGATGCGGTTGTTGGAGCCCACTCGGGGCCGGGTGGAGTTCGAGGGCCGCGATATTACGCATATGTCCGATCGGGAGTTGCGTCCGCTGCGCCGGGATGTGCAGATGGTGTTCCAGAGTCCGTATTCGTCGTTGAATCCGCGGGTGACGGTGGGGGATGCGATCGGGACGGCGTTGCGGGTGCAGGGTGAGCGTGACGGTAGGAAGGTGCGCCGTCAGGTGCAGGAGTTGTTGGAGCGGGTGGGGTTGGAGCCCAGCCACTACAACCGGTTCCCGCATGCGTTCTCGGGTGGGCAGCGTCAGCGGATCGCGATCGCGCGGGCGTTGATCTTGAAGCCGAAGCTGATCATCTGTGATGAGCCGGTGTCGGCGTTGGATGTGTCCACGCAGGATCAGGTGTTGCGGTTGTTGTCGGAGTTGCAGGACGACTTCGGGCTGACTTATGTCTTCGTGGCGCATGATCTGGCGGTGGTGCGTCAGGTCAGTGACCGGGTCGCGGTGATGCGTGCGGGTGAGGTCGTGGAGATGGGGGACAGTGACGCGGTGTATGAGAATCCGAGCAGTGATTACACTCGTCAGCTTCTGACGGCCGCTCCCGTTCTGGATCCGGACGAGGCCCGTCGCCTGCGCGCCGAACGGATGGTGGAAAAGCACGACCGTAAGGTCGCCTAGTCTGCGGCCGTCCACGGACGGCTCAGTACCCTGCGCCGGTGCCGCCGCGGAAACCCGCGGCGGCACCGGCGTCTTCGTGTCCGGGGCCGGAGCCGCCGGAGGCCGGACGCGGGGCTGTGTCCGCGCTGGTCACCGCTCTCCCACGGCGGGTGCGTCGCGCCGGTCCGGGCTTGAATTCTCGTGATGGGGTCATCACAATAGGTAGTCGGGGGCAGTGTGGTCTCGCGTCTTGGGCTCCTCCTTGGCCGGGCGCGTGGAACCGCTGGCGTGACCGCCGATCAGCTGGCCGATGTGGGAATGAAAACGGTTATCATTGACTTGTAACGTGTGGAAACCTGAGGAGGCATCCATGGCACGCAACGAGATCCGGCCGATCACCAAGCTCAGGTCGACCGCCGGAACCGGCTACACCTACGTCACCCGCAAGAACCGGCGTAACACGCCCGACCGGCTCACCCTGCGCAAGTACGACCCGAGCGTTCGCCGGCACGTGGACTTCCGCGAGGAGCGCTGACCGAGGCCCCGTCGCGAGGCCCGTCCCCGGGGGCGCCGGACGGCTCCGCCGTCCGGCCCGGGGCGGCCCCTTCACCGACCGACTTCTACAGGGGGACACATGAAACCCGGAATCCACCCCGACTACCACCCGGTCGTCTTCCGCGACCGCGCAGGTGACTTCGCCATCCTCACCAGGTCCACCGCCAGCAGCGACAGGACCATCGAGTGGAGCGACGGCAACACCTACCCGCTGATCGACGTCGAGATCTCCAGCGCCAGCCACCCCTTCTACACGGGCCAGACCCGTGTGGTGGACACCGCGGGCCGTGTGGAGCGCTTCCAGCGCCGCTACCGGCGCAAGGGCTGAGCGGGCCGAACCAACGGCGGGTCCGTGCGCGCCGCCGGATCCACACGAGAGCACGAGAAGAGGGGCAGGGCCCATGGCCGTACCCAAACGCAGGATGTCGCGGGCCAACACCCGCACACGCCGTTCCCAGTGGAAGGCCAGCACCCCCGGCCTGGTGCCCGTCCACATCGGCGGCCGGGAGTACCTCGTACCGCGTAACCTCGTCCGCGCCTACCAGCGCGGACTGCTCCCTCCGCCCGAGTAGGCGGCCTGGGCGGGCGTCGCCGCGGCCCCCGCACGAGGGCCGCGGCGACGCCGGTGGGGCTGGGCAGGTGTACGGAACGTATGGGGATGACCGGAACCGGTCGCACGAAACGCCCCCGCCCCTGGTACTTGGTCCCTCACGAGTCGGGCAGTCTGGGGACGTGACACCCCGAACCGATGACGCCCCCGCGCGAGCCCCACGCAGACCCGTCGACCTCCTCGTGGGCGCGGTCGGCCTGCTCGTGGTGGCGGCGATCATGATCGCCGCCCGCGTGGTCACCGACGGTGTGGAGACGACCGACCCCGACCGGCTCCGCGCGCTGCTACCCACCGGCCTGTTCCTGCTCGTGGCGGTGGGCGCCAACCTGTTACTCATCGTCCTGGTCAGCTACGTCGTCCTACGTGTCCTGTTCACCAGGGGGCCGCGGGCCCTGGTCCGGCCGATCACCGCCGGAATCGCCGCCTACACCCTCGCATCGCTGATCAACGCCGCCCTCATCGGCCTGATCGGCTCGGAGCGGCTCCCCGACGCACTCGCCCCCGACGATGTCTTCACCAGCGCCACCCTCGGTTACGTGGCCGCCGTACTGGCCTTCGTCCGCACCATGCCCGCCGGCCTGCCCAGGACCCGTTCGACCCTGTGGGCGGGCAACGCCACCGTCGCGGTCTGCGCGCTCCTGGCCGGAGTCACCAGCCTCATCGCCCTCATCCTCACCGTCCTGGTCGGTCTCACCTGCGCGGCCCTGATCCGTTACGCCCTCGGGGAACGGCCGCCGCCCCGGACTGGCGGGCACCTGTACGACGAACTGCGGCGGTTCGGGATGACCGCCACCGACGTGGTCCGCGCGGACGACGACGAGGAGGGCAACCCCCGCCACCTGGCGGAACTCGACGACGGGCGTCGGGTGGAGATCATCGTGCTCAGCTCGGAGAACACCGCCGGGTTCTGGCGGCGCCTGCGCGACCTGCTCTTCCTGCGCGGCCCCGTGGCGCCCCGGATGCTCTACGGGGTCCGCCGCCGCGCCGAGCACGCCGCGCTGATGGGCTTCTCCGCCCGCCAGGCCGGGGCCGCCGCCCCCCGTGTCCTCGCCGTCGGCGAACTCGGCCCCGGCACCGTCCTGCTGGTGCGCGAACTGCCCGCCTCCCGCTCCCTGGACGAGCTGGACGACGAGGAGCTCACCGACGAGCTGCTCGCCCTGTGCTGGGACGAACTCGGGCTGCTGCACCGGTACCGCCTGTCGCACGGCAACATCAACGGCGCCACCGTCGGTGTCCTGGGCCGTCCCCCCGAACGGGCGGCCTTCACCGGCCTGGACCGGGGCGCGGTGGCCACCCCCCAGCTCCAGATCGCCCTGGACCAGGCGGCCATGGTCACCCTGCTGGCGATGAGGGTGGGGGCGGAGCGTGCCGTTGACTCGGCGGTGCGCGCGCTGGGGGTCTCGACCACCGCCGTGGTCCTGCCGTTCCTGCAACCCCCGGGCCTGCCCTACGCGCTGCGCGCGAGCCTGCGCGGGGACCGCGGCCTCCTCGGGCGGCTGCGCGAGCGCGTGGTGAGTATCGCTCCGGAGGCGCCCTCCGAACCGGCACGGCTGGAACGGATGCGGCCGCGCACCATCGTCAGCGTGATCGTGGCGACCGCTGTTGGCCTGGTGCTCCTGTACCAGCTCACCGGGGTGGACTTCACCACCATCGGCCAGGCCGAACCCGGGTGGGCGGTGGCGGCCGCCGCCACGTCCGTGGTGTGCACGGTCTCCGCCGCGATGATCCTCATCGGCTTCGTGCCCGTGCCGCTGCCGTGGTGGCGCACCGTCATGGTCCAGTACGCGGGGTCGTTCGTGCGCATCGCCGCGCCCGCCGGACTGGGATCGATCGCGGTCAACACACGGTTCGTCACCAAGGCGGGGGCGCCGGCCTCGCTGGCCCTGTCCGCGGTGGGCCTCACCCAGTTGGTCGGTTTCCTGGTGCACGTGCCGTTGCTGCTGGTGTGCGCCTATCTCACCGGCACCTCGTACTGGACGGGGTTCACCCCGTCCCCGACCGTCGTCGTGATCAGCATCCTCGGAACGGCCGTGGTGGGTGTGGTCCTGCTGCTGCCCCGGCTGCGTCGGGCCGTCGCCAACCGGGTCCGGCCCTACCTGCGCGGGGTACTGCCCCGGCTGCTGGACATGCTGCAAAGCCCGTCCAGCCTGGTGCTGGGGTTCGGCGGGACGCTGCTTCTGACCGTGGCGTTCGTGCTGTGCCTGTACTTCTCGGTGCTGGCCTTCGCCGCCCAGGGAGCCTCGGTGAGCCTGGTGGCGGTCGCGGTGGTCTTCCTGGCGGGCAACGCGATCGGCTCGGCGGCGCCCACGCCGGGCGGCCTGGGCGCCGTGGAGGCGGCCCTGATCGGTGGTCTGACCGCCGTGGTCGGTGTGTCCGCGGCCGTCGCGCTGCCCGCGGTGCTGCTGTTTCGGCTGTTGACCTTCTGGTTCCCGGTGCTGCCCGGCTGGGGCGCCTTCTCCTACCTACAGCGTCGCGCGGCCATCTGACCGGGGACGCCGTCGTCAGGAGGCGCGGGACCGGGGACGCACGGCCTTGTCGGCCCCCCATGCGACGAGGCCGGTGACGGCGCCGACGACCACGCCGGTGACCAGGCTGCTCACCACGGAGAAGCCGCGGATGAGGACCGCGTGCGCGGCGGGCGGCAGGTCGCTGAGGTTGCCGCCCAGCGCCGGCGGGTCTCCCTCCCAGGAGTGGTTCCACAGCAACTGGTGGCCCAGCGCGAGGAGGACTCCGTAGAACAGGCCGACCACCAACAGGGTCAGGAACGGGTTCGGCACCCGCGCCAGGACGGCCACGGCCACCCATACGAGCGGCGGGACGAACACGAACAGGGCGTTGACGAGTGTTCCCTCATGGATGAGGTCGAGGTCGTGCAGTACCACGCGGGGTACCGCGAGCAGGGCCAGCCCGACCAGGGCGATCCATGGCAGGCCGAGGGCGGAGCGGTTCTGTGCGGTCATACCCCGAAGCTACGGACACCGTCCCCCTCCGGGCGTCCGCGCCTGGTCTCGACCATGTACGTCCGAACGCGCTGTCGGCCGTCGCCCCGCGTCGTTCACCCGGTTGAGCAAACCCGGAGCGGGCCCGAGAATGACGGGGACACACGGACCACCGACGGGGAGGCCCATGCGGAACTTCGACGACCTGGTGGCCGAGGCGGTGCGGCGTCCGACCTCCGGATGGGACTTCCGGTTCCTGGACGGCCGGCTGGCCGAGGACCCGCTGCCCTGGTCCTACGGGGACCGTGCCGGGGAACTCGTGCGCGCGTCCCGTGCCCCGGTCCTGGACCTGGGCACGGGGGGCGGCGAGTTCCTCTCCGCCCTGGCCCCGCTGCCGCACGGTTCCCGGGCCACCGAGGGCTGGCCGCCGAACGTCGAAGTCGCGCGCCGTAGGTTGGCCCCCCTGGGGGTGCACGTGGTCGAACCGGGCCCTGAGGGGAGCCTGCCCCTGCCCTCGGACCGGTTCGGCGTGGTGCTCGACCGCCACGAGGCCTACGACCCCGCCGAGGTTCGCCGGGTTCTGACCCCTGGCGGCGTCTTCGCCAGCCAGCAGGTTGGCGGTGATGACGGGTACGAGCTCAGCGCCCTCCTGTGCGGTCCGCCTCCTGACCGGGACGCGCACTGGAACCTCGACTCGGCCGTCGCGGGACTGGAGGAGGCGGGACTGACCGTCACCCGTATCCGGCAGGCCAGGACGCGGCGCCGCTTCCTCGACGTCGGCGCGCTCGTGTTCTACCTGCGCATGGTCCCGTGGCAGGTGCCCGGCTTCGACGCGCGCACCTACCGGGAGCAGCTCCTGCGGCTACATGAGGGAATGGGGCGGGGAAGCCCCCTGACTTGTACCGTGCACCGCTTCTTCACCGAGGCCGTACCGGACTGACCGGCGCCTCGTCGTCCCCGGCGCCAGGATCCAGGTCCGGGATGACCTCCTTGCGCAGCTGTTCCAGGACGCCGGCCAGGAGTCGGGACACGTGCATCTGGGAGTAGCCGAGGCGGTCGGCGATCTCGGACTGGGTGTGGTCGCCGAAGAACCTCAGCATGAGGATCTTGCGTTCCCGCTCGGGCAGGCGCGCCAGGGCGGGCTTGATGGACTCCCGCTCGACCACGCGCTCCAGGGCGTCGTCCTCGCTGCCCAGGTGGTCCTCCAGCGGGACGGCCCCCTCGCCGTCGGAGCCCGAGGCGTCGGGCGCGTCCAGCGACAGGGACCGGTAGGCCGCCGAGACCTGGGTCAGCTCGCGTACCTCCTCCTCGGGGATCCCCATCTCCTTGGCGAGCTCGGCGATGGTGGGGGTGCGCGCGTGGGCCTGCTGGAACTCGCCGGTGACGCGCCGGAGCTGGCTGCGGTTCTCCTGGTGTCGGCGCGGTACGCGCACGGCCCAGGTGTGGTCGCGGAAGTGGCGCTTGATCTCACCGGTGACCGTGGGCATCAGGTAGGCGATGAACGGCTTGCCGCGGTCGGGATCGTAACCGTGGATGGCCTTGACCAGGCCCAGCATGGCCGTCTGCCTCAGGTCCTCGTAGGGCTCGCCCCTGCCGTCGTAGCGGCGGGCGATCCGATGTACCAGCGGGCGGTACAGGTCCATCACGCGTTCGCACAGCAGTGCGGCGCGCGGGTCCTGGCTCGGCAGCGCCTTCAGAGCCGCCAGGAGTTCCTCCGCCGAGGCGGAGGGGGTTGAGGAGGCTTCCATGGTTTCGGTGTTGGCAGACACGTGAGACCTCGCTCGTCGATGGACTTCGCTGAGGCCCGAGACCGGTCTCGTTCACGTCATCGCACGGTGTTCGACCGCCTCCCGAGCATGGGGGTGCCAACGGGTGGTGTACTCGTGTGGACGATTACGGGAGGAGGCGGCTTCTGTGGCCTGCCTGCCAGACCCGGCTCGGGGCCGATGGGTACGCAGCGTTGTACGTGCCCGTGAGCACAGTCCCGAAAAAGCGTGGAACCGCCAACTTGGGAGAAGCTTGTCCAGGTGTTGGGAAGACCGGGACCAAGTCGCTTCGGGAACGCTTTCCGTACTCTCGGCTGCCGGAGCGCGAGAAGGGGTCGCGGCACCCCTGGAAAGGCGGCCCGCCCTCTCCGCGGTGGAGTCAGGACTCGTGAGCCCCCCCTCCCCTCGTGCGGTCAAGGTCGGCGGCCGCTGCTGCCGCGGTGTCGCAGGCGGAGAGGACCTCCTCGACTCCGATGGCGTCCAGGCCCGGGTCCAGGGCCGTGGCGTGCGGGTCGCCGGGCTGCCCTGCCCACAGGCACACGTGGAGTTCCCGGTCCACCCGGGGACCCCACAGCTGTGGGGACACGGGTCCGAAGAGGCGTACCGACGGTGTGCCGTAGGCGGTGGCCAGGTGGCCGATCCCGGTGTCCCCGCACACGACCAGCCGCGCCTCGTCGACGAGGCGCGTCAGCAGGTCGAGAGAGGTGCGCCCGGCCATGACCGCGCCGGAGCCGAGCCCGGCGGCCTCGGCCACCCGTTCGGCCAGGGCCACCTCCCTCTCCGAACCGGTCACCCGTACCCGCATCCCCGAGGCCGCCAGGTGCGCGGCCACTCGCGCGAAGCGCTCCGCGGGCCACCGGCGCGACTCCGAGGCGGCCCCGGGATGGACGATGGCGGTGTCCCCCGTGATCACCGCGTCGCCCTCTCCGGCCCCGTCCGCCCACTCCGGCGTGCGCGGCCACCTCAGGTCGTCCGGATCGGCCGCCACTCCGTGCAGGCGCAGCAGGCGGCACCAGACCTCGGTGTCGTGTACCTCCCGCGGCCACGCCGGGCCGGGCCACTCCGGTACGGACGGGTGCCCGTGGGTCCACAGCCGCTCCGGTCCCATGGCGGCCAGGACCGCCGTGCTCTGCGGCCCCCGACCATGCAGGTTGACCGCCAGGTCCGGGGCGAAGACCCCGTCCGGGACGCACAGCGGCGCGGTCGGCAGGACCTCCCAGCGCAACCCGGCCAGTGCGACCAGGTGCCGGTACCAGGCGGGACCCGCCAGGACCCGGTGCCACGAGGGCAGCGCCCTCTCCAGCGCGCGCAGCGCGGGGACGGCGGTGGCGAAGTCACCGAGCCCCAGCGCCCGCGACACCAGCAGGGACGGACCCCTTTCGCCCGGACCCCCTTGACCGGGCGAAAGGGGAAGAGCGTCCCGAGCGGGGCGTTCAGTGGTTGGGATCGGCAGCACTGACATCGGCCAGAGCCGACTCCTCGTCGACGGCACGTGCCAGGTCCCCCATGCTCACGACGCCCACGACACGGTCGTCGTCCACCACGGGAAGGCGGCGCACCGCGCTGGTGCGCATCACGTGCACCGCGTCGGAAACCCCGCTCTGGGGCGGCACCGTGGCAACCTCGGCGCTACAGACGTCCGCGGCGGTGTGCTGTTCGGGGTCGCCGCCCTCGGCCACGCAGCGCACGACGATGTCGCGGTCGGTCAGGATGCCCATGATCCTGTTGTCCTCGGTCACGACCACGTCGCCCACGTCGGAGTCGCGCATGATCTCCGCGGCCTCGCGCAGCGACGTGTCCGGTGAGACCGTGCGGACCGGGCTGCTCATCACCTCGTCGATGGTTCGCAACATGGCCTGCTCCTTTCGTACCGGATTGTGGCTCGGTCGTGTTCTTCCGGGCGGCTTCGCGCCCGAAGGACCGGCTTCGCCGGTGTAGGCGAGAGCGTCCAGAACACTCCCTGGCCCTCATCCGTCCCATAGCCCACATCCGCTGGCACAAACATGGCATCTCACCGCGTGTCACCGAGCCGCTCCGAGCGCACGCGCCCCGGGTCTGCGGACGGCTGCTCGCGCCGGTGTCTGGGCGGGCAGGGGGCCTGCGCCCGCTCCTGGCTGATGTTTAGCCGTCGCTTCGACTGGTAGTCGAGTGAGTGCGCTCAGCGCATGAGTGCACAGAGCTCGTCCAGGAGGGAGCGTTCACATGAGGATCCTCGGTGTCAACGCCGTCTTCCACGACCCGGCGGCGGCGCTCGTCGTGGACGGTCGAACCGTAGCGGCGGCCGAGGAGGAGAGGTTTTCCCGGCGCAAGCACGGCAAGGCGGCGGTCCCCTTCTCGACGTGGGAACTGCCGGAGCAGTCGATGCGCTGGTGCCTTGAGAGCGCGGGCCTGCGCCCGGCCGATCTGGACGCGGTCACCTATTCCTATGACCCGGCTCTGACCGACCCCGAGGGGCCCGGACAGGACCGCGGATGGGAGCGGCTGCGCCTGTTCTACGTCGAGCGGGTACCGCACTTCCTCGCCACCGCACTGCCGGGGCTGGACCCGGCCAAGGTCAGCTACGTGCCCCACCACGTCGCGCACGCGGCCTCCACCGGGCTCGCCGCTCCGCACGAGGCGGGAGGCGGCGAGTGCGCGGTGTTCACGGCCGACGGGCGCGGTGAGAGCACCTCGCACCTGGCGGGCGTCTACACCGGCGGGCACCTGGAGGTACTGGCCCGCCAGCCGCTGCCCGAGTCCCTGGGACTGGTCTACGAGGAGCTTACCGAGCACGTGGGTTTCCACCGCTCCAGCGACGAGTACAAGGTGATGGCACTGGCCTCCTACGGCGAGCCCGCCATGCTCGACCAGCTGCGCGAGCGTATCGGCTACGAGGGCGACGGGCTGGTCCGTGCCTCCGGCGTGGACTGGGCCTCCCTCACCGAGCCGTGCAGGTCCGGGCAGGAGCCCACCAAGGAGCACGCCAACCTCGCCGCCAGCGTGCAGATCGCGATGGAGGAGGCACTCCTGGGCGTGCTCGGCTGGCTGCATGAGCGGACCGGGCGTTCGCACCTGGCGATGGCCGGAGGGGTGGCGCTCAACTGCGTCGCCAACAGCCGCATCGCCCGTGAGAGCCCCTTCGACCACGTGTGGGTGCAGCCCGCCTCCGGCGACGCGGGCACCGCGCTGGGCGGCGCACTGCATCTGGCCTCGCTGGTGGAGGAGAACATCGCGCCCATGCCCGGAGCCGATCTGGGCCGCTCATGGGACGAGGACGAACTGTGGCACCTCCTGCGCGAGGCCGACGTGGAGTTCGAGCGGCCCGACGACCTGGTCGAGACCGTGGCCGAGGCACTGGAGGGCGACGCCCTGGTGGCCTGGTTCCAGGGCCGGTCGGAGTACGGGCCCCGCGCCCTGGGACACCGCTCCCTGCTCGCCAACCCCGCCAACTCCGGCAACCTCGAACGGCTCAACCGGGTCAAGGGCCGCGAGCAGTTCCGGCCCGTCGCGCCGATGGTGGCCGAGCGCAGGGCACCGGACATCTTCTCCGGCGGACCCCTGCCCAGCCCCTACATGCTCTTCGTCCACGACGTGCATCCCGACTGGCGCGAACGCGTGCCCGCCGTGGTCCACGTGGACGGTACCGCCCGGGTCCAGACCGTCTCACCGGCCGACGACCCGCTCACCTCGCACCTGCTGGACCGCTTCGAGGCACGCAGCGGCCTGCCCGTACTGGTCAACACCAGCCTGAACACCGCCGGGCGCCCCATGGTCGACTCGCCACGCGACGCCCTGGAGTGCTTCGGATCGGCGCCCGTGGACATTCTGGCGATCGGGCCGTTCGTCGTCCGCCGCCACCCGCGGGAGAGGGTGTACCGATGAGCGCGCCCCGTTACACGGTCGTCGTTCCCACCGTGGGACGCCAGACCCTCCCGCACGTGCTCCGGCCCCTGCTCGACGCGCCGCCCGAGACGGCGCCCGAGGAGATCGTCGTCGCCGACGACCGGCCGCTGACCGAGACCGGTTCCCTGCCCGGCACCGACCACGCCCGTGTGCGCGTCCTGCGCACCGGGGGCGGCGGGCCCGCCGCCGCGCGCCAGGCCGGGTGGCACTCCTGCCGCAGCGAGTGGATCGCCTTCCTGGACGACGACGTCGCCCCGCCCGAGGACTGGCCGGAGCGGCTGCGGACGGATCTGGCGTCCCTGCCCGCCGAGGTGGGGGCGAGCCAGGGGCGCATCATCGTGCCCGGCCCGGAGGGGCGCGATCCCACGGACGCCGAACGCGCCACCCTGGCGCTGGAGGGCGCCCCGTGGATCACCGCCGACATGGCCTACCGAAGGAGTGCGCTGGAAGCGGTCGGCGGCTTCGACACACGCTTCCCGCGCGCCTACCGGGAGGACACCGACCTGGCCCTGCGCGTCATGGACGCCGGGTACACCCTGACATCGGGCGAACGCGAGTGCGTGCACCCGCTGCGCGGCGGCGGCCGCTGGTCCAGCCTCCACGCCCAGCGCGGCAACGCCGACAACGCGCTGATGGACCGCCTGCACGGGCGCGGATGGCGCCGCAGGATCGGGGAGGGGCCCGGCGGACTGCGCGGGCACACCGTGACCACGGCCGCGCTCGCGGCCGCCGCCGGGGCCGCGCTGACCGGGCACCGGACGGCGGCCGCCGCGTTCGGCGCCCTGTGGACGGCGCGTACCGCCACGTTCGTCAAGCGGCGCGTCACCGGCGGGCCCGCCACGGCCGCCGAGGTCACCGACATGGTGGTGACCAGTGTGCTCATCCCGCCCCTGGCCTGCTGGCAGCGGCTGCGCGGCGAGATCCGCCACGCCGGGGCGCGTCCGGCCCCCGGAGTCCGGGCGGTCCTGTTCGACCGGGACGGCACCCTGATCGAGGACGTCCCCTACAACGGCGACCCCGACAAGGTACGGCCCACGCCCGCGGCCGCTCGGGCACTGGCCCTGGCCCGCCGCGCCGGATTCGCCGTCGGCGTGGTCAGCAACCAGTCGGGGATCGCACGCGGGCTGCTCACACCCGACCAGGTGGAGGCGGTCAACCGGCGTGTGGACGAGCTGCTCGGCCCCTTCGACGTCTGGCGGGTGTGCCCGCACGGCGAGGAGGACGGCTGCCAGTGCCGTAAGCCCGAACCCGGCATGGTCCACTCCGCCGCCGCCGAACTGGGCCTGTTCGCCTCCCAGTGCGCGCTGGTCGGCGACATCGGCTCCGACGTCGACGCCGCCCGCGCCGCGGGTGCGCGCGGGGTACTCGTGCCCACCGCGGCGACCCTGGACGCGGAGGGCCGGGCCGCACCCGAGACCGCACCCGACCTGGAGGCGGCCGTCCTGCGTCTCCTGGGAGGGGGCGTTCCGTGAGTGGGGGCACCGTGCTCGTGGCACGACTGGACAGCCTGGGCGACGTCCTGCTGTCCGGGCCCGCGGTACGCGCCGTCGCCCATGGCGCCGACCGGGTGGTCTACCTGGCCGGCCCCAGGGGAGCCGAGGCCGCCGCGATGCTGCCGGGCGTGGACCGGGTCCTGACCTGGTGCGCCCCCTGGATCTCCGCCGACCCGCCGCCGGTGGACCGCGAGGAGGTCACCGGCCTCGTGGAGCGACTGTCCCGCCTCGGCGCGGACGCCGCCGTGCTGCTGACCTCCTTCCACCAGTCGCCCCTGCCGCTGGCCCTGCTCCTGCGCATGGCCGGGGTGCCGCGGGTCTGCGCCATCAGCGAGGACTACCCGGGCAGCCTGCTCGACGTGCGCCACCACGTGGTTCACGGCATCCCCGAGGCCGAGCGGATGCTGTCCCTGGCCGAGGCCGCCGGGTACCCGCCGCCCACGGGAGAGACCGGACGCCTGGCCGTACGCCGCCCGCTGCCCGACACCCGTGAGCTGACCGGACCGGACGGGTACGCGGTGGTCCACGTCGGCGCGGACGCGCCCTCCCGGGAACTGCCGCACGACCTGGCCGCCAAGACCGTCGCCGCGCTCGCCGAGCGCGGGTACCGGGTCCTGGTCACCGGCTCGCCGGGGGAGGCGGCACTGGCCGGGGAGGTGGCCGCCCACGGCGGCGCGAACCTGGCCGGGCGCACCGCCGTCGCCGAGCTGGCCGACGTGCTCGACCGTGCCGCCGTCCTGGTCTCGGGCAACACCGGCCCCGCCCACCTGGCCGCCGCGGTCGGCACACCCGTGGTCTCGCTCTTCTCCCCGGTCGTGCCCGCCTCCGCCTGGGCCCCCTACGGCACACCGGTACGGGTTCTGGGCTACCAGCGGGCGCCCTGCGCCGACACACGGGCCCGGGTCTGCCCCGTGCCCGGCCACCCCTGCCTGAACTCCGTCTCCTCCGACGACGTCCTGGCCGCCGTCGACGAACTCCTGGGGAAGCTATGACCGTCCACCATCCGGCAGCGACCGTCCCGGCCCCGGCCGACATGGCCCAGGGCGAGGCCAGGACGCCCGCGCGCGTCCTGCGGGTCCTGCTCTGGCATGTCCACGGCTCGTGGACGACCGCGTTCGTCCACGGCGGGCACACCTGCCTGCTGCCGGTGGCCCCGGACCGGGGACCGGACGGGCGGGGCCGCGCGCAGACGTGGGAATGGCCGCGAAACGCCGTGGAACTGCCCTGGGAACATATACGCGGGTGCGAACCCGACCTGGTCATCCTCCAGCGCCCGCACGAGATCGCCCTGGCCGAGGAACTCCTGGGCCGGGTCCCGGGCAGGGACGTGCCCGCCGTCTACGTCGAGCACAACACCCCGCGTGACGACGTACCGGTCACCCGCCACCCCGTGGCCGACCGCGGCGACATCCCCGTCGTCCACGTCACCCACTTCAACGACCTGTTCTGGGACTGCGGGCGCGCACCCACCCGTGTGGTCGAGCACGGCGTTCCCGACCCCGGACACCGCTACACCGGCGAGGTCGCCCGCGCGGGCGTGGTGCTCAACGAACCACTGCGCCGCTGGCGCTTCACCGGCACCGATCTGCTTCCCACGCTCGCCGAGCGGGTGCCCCTGGACCTGTTCGGCATGGGCGTGGCCGGGGTCCCCGACCACTTCGGGCTGCCGCCCTCACGGCTGCGCGCACACGAGGACCTGCCTCAGGAGGCCATGCACGACCAACTCGCCCGTCGGCGCGCCTACGCGCACCCTCTGCGGTGGACCTCACTCGGTCTCTCCCTCATCGAGGCCATGATGCTCGGCCTCCCCGTGGCCGTCCTGGGGACCACCGAGGCACACGAGGCCGTACCGCCGGAGGCGGGCACCGTATCGACCGACCCCCGAGTACTCGCGGAGGCGCTACGCGCGTTCCAGGAGGACGGCGACCTCGCCTTCCGCGTTGGCACGGCCGCTCGCGCGGCGGCCCTGCGCCGCTACGGGCTCACCAGGTTCCTTGACAACTGGGACCGGGTGCTACAGGAGGTGACGTCATGAGGATCGCCATGGTCTCCGAACACGCCAGCCCGCTGGCGGCGATCAGCGGAGAGGACGCGGGTGGCCAGAACGTCCACGTGGCCGAACTGGCCGCGGCACTCGCCGCGCGCGGACACGAGGTCACCGTCTACACGCGTCGCACCGACACCGAGAAACCCGACACCGTGTCTCTGAGCCGGGGCGTGTGTGTCGAGCACGTGCGCGCCGGACCGGCGGCCCCGATCAGCAAGGACGAACTGCCCCGGTACATGCCCGAGTTCGCGCAGCGGCTGCGGGCGGCCTGGCGGATCCACAGACCCGATGTCATCCACGCCCACTTCTGGATGAGCGGCTTCGCCTCGTTGCGTGCGGCCAACGCCCTGGACCTGCCGGTCCTACAGACCTTTCACGCCCTGGGCACCGTCAAGCGCCGCCACCAGGGCTCGGACGACACCAGTCCCGTCGAGCGCATACCGGCCGAGCGCGCCGTGGCCAGCCAGTGCGACATGGTCGTGGCCACATCCACCGACGAGCGGCGTGAACTCGGCGAGTGGGGCGTCTCGCCCGGGCGTGTCGCGGTCGTGCCCTGCGGTGTGGACACCACCCGCTTCACCGCGAAGGGCCCCAGTACCGCACGCGGCGACCGGCCGCGCCTGCTCAGCCTGGGACGCCTGGTCAGGCGCAAGGGCGTGGACACGGTGATTCGTGCGCTGGCCGAGGTACCCGAGGCCGAACTGGTCATCGCCGGGGGAGCCGACCTGGACCGCCTGTGGACCCAGCCTGAGGCGGTGCGGCTGCGCATGGTCGCCGAGCGCATGGGCGTCGACGACCGGGTCCGTTTTCTGGGCTGCGTGGACCGCTACGAGGTCCCCGCCCTGCTCAGGTCGGTCGACGTGGCGGTCAACGTGCCCTGGTACGAGCCGTTCGGGATCTCCACCGTGGAGGCGATGGCCTGCGGCGCCCCTGTGGTCGCCTCACGTGTGGGCGGACACGTGGACACCGTCGTGCACGGAGAGACCGGCCTGCTCGTGCCGCCGCGGTCCCCCAAGAGGCTGGGCCGCGCCGTGCGCTGGCTGCTCTCCGACGAGGAGGCCCGGGCCTCCTTCGCCGAAGCGGCGGCCGAGCGCGCCCGGGAGCGCTACTCCTGGGCGGAGGTGGCCCGGCGCACTGAGGAGTGCTACCTGCACGTGACCAGTACGGCCGGTACGGGCGTCCCGATGCCCCGCGCGGTCAGCGGTACGCCGGTCGGCACCACGGCCATGGGAGGCGAGGAGTGATGCACACGCACCTGAGGCGGCTCAGCTCCGCCCTGGACGGTACCGACGCGGCACGCGTCGAGGAGTGGGGCAGCCGCGCCGCACGGGCCCTGAGTGGCGGACAGCGCCTGTTCGCCTGCGGAAACGGCGGAAGCGCGGCCGAGGCCCAGCACCTGACGGCCGAGCTGACCGGGCGTTTCGAGGACGAGCGCGCGCCTCTGTCGGCCATCGCGCTGCACGCGGAGACCTCCAGCGTCACCGCCATCGCCAACGACTACGGGTACCGCCAGGTCTACGCGCGTCAGCTGCGCGCCCACGCCCGCCCCGGCGACCTGCTGGTGTGCATGTCCACCAGTGGTAACAGCGAGAACGTCGTCGCCGCGGCCAAGGCCGCGCACGAACTCGGCGTCACCTGCTGGTCGATGACCGGTCCCGGACCCAGCGCCCTGGAGTCGCTCAGCGACGAGACGGTCGCGGTCCCCGCGCCGAAGGCCTCGACCGTGCAGGAGGTCCACCTGACGCTCGTCCACGTGTTCTGCGCGGCGGTGGACCGGGAGCTGGCCACGCGCGAACGCGCGGTGCTCGTCCCGGAGCGGAGGGCGGCCACGTGAGCGCCGCCGAAGGGATCGTGGTGGTGGTCGGTGACGCCCTGCTCGACGTGGACCTGCGGTGCGTGTCCCGGCGTGACTGTCCCGACGCGCCCGCGCCCGTGCTGGAGGAGGCCGAGGCCTGGTACCGGCCGGGCGGCGCGGCCCTGGCCGCGTTGTGCGCACGCGAGGACGGCCGCGAGGTGGTCCTGGTGACCGCCGTGGGCCGCGACGCGGCCGCCGACGACCTGGCTGGGCTCCTGGGCGGGGAGGTCACCCTCGTGGGGCTGCCCCTGATGGAGCGCACGCCCACCAAGACCCGTGTCCAAGCCAACGGGTGCACCGTGGCCCGCCTGGACGAGGGATGCGACGGTGTGCGGGAGACCGCGTCCGGCACGGCCGTGGCCCGGGCCCTGGCCGACGCCTCGGCCGTACTGGTGGCCGACTACGGGCACGGGCTCGTCCGTCAGAGCGCGGTGCGCGGGGCCCTGGCGGCGTGCGCGGACCGTGTCCCGCTCGTGTGGGACCCGCACCCGCGCGGCGCGGGGCCCCTGCCCGGGGCACGCCTGGTCACACCCAACGCGGCCGAGGCCCGGGTAGCCGGGGACGAGGGTGACCGGGCCCTGCGCCGGGCGGGTGAGCTGGCCGGGGCGTGGGAGGCGGACTCGGTGGCCGTCACCCTCGGAGCGCACGGGGCCGCCTGGTCCGACGGGACGGGAGAGCGGGTCCTGGTGCCGGGTGAGCCCGTGGACTCGCCGTCGGACACCTGCGGGGCGGGCGACGCCTTCGCCGCCGCGTGCGCCACGGCACTGGCCGGCGGCGTGCACGTGCGTGAGGCCGTCCGGCGCGGGGTCGGCTCAGCGTCGGCCTTCGTGGCCCGGGGCGGTGCCTCGGCCCACACCCGCCAGCGCCCCGACGTGCCCGCCCCGCGTACCGCGTCCGGTCCGGCGGACGCGGTCGGCGGAAGGGGCGAGCGGACCGTGGCCACCGGCGGCTGCTTCGACGTCCTGCACGCGGGCCACGTCGACCTGCTACGGCGGGCCCGCTCCCTGGGGGACCGCCTCGTGGTGCTGCTCAACAGCGACGCCTCCGTGCGGGCCCTCAAGGGCGAGGAAAGACCCGTCGTCGGCGAGGGCGACCGCGCCCGCGTGCTGTCCGCGCTCGACTGCGTGGACGAGGTCGTCGTGTTCGACGAGGACACGCCCGCCCGCGCACTGGCGAAGCTGCGGCCCGACGTGTGGGTCAAGGGCGGCGACTACAACGTGGAGGAGCTGCCGGAGACGCCCGTCGTACGGCGGGCCGGGGGAGAGGTGGTCACCGTGCCGCTCGTTCCCGGCCACTCCACGACCGGACTGATCACCCGTATACGCGGCCGGGGCCGCGACGGCGTGCCCGTCCGCTGAGACGGCCGCGTCCGGCACCGACCGCCGACAGACCACCGGCCCAGAGCCGGTTCACCGTTGATGAGTACCGACATGAGGAACGGGGGAGAGATGCGTCCACTCGGAAACACGCTGATCACCGGAGGCGCCTCGGGCCTGGGAGCCGCCACGGCCGAGGCCGTGGCCGCCGAGGGCGGGCACCCGATCATCCTCGACAAGCAGCACCCGGGCAACGACCTGCCCTTCGAGCAGGTGGACCTGGCCGACCGCGAGGCGGTCGAAAGCGCCGTCCAGCGGGTCGTCGTCCAGCACGGGCGCATCGACGCCCTGGTCAACGCGGCCGGGACCGACGCCTGCGGCACGCTCACGGACGTGTCCGCGGACGACTGGGAGAAGGTCATCCAGGTCAACTTGCTCGGCACCGCCGCCGTGACCCGCGCGGTCCTGCCGCACCTGCGCTCCTCCGAGGGCACGGTGGTCAACTGCGCCTCCACCCTCGGCCTGCGCGCGCTCAGCGACGCCACCGCCTACTGCGCCTCCAAGTTCGGGGTCGTGGGCTTCACCCGGGCTCTGGCCGCCGAACTCGCCGGCCAGGTCGGGGTGACGCTCCTGGTCCCGGGCGGCATGAGCACGGCCTTCTTCGACGACAGGCCCGAGCAGTACAAGCCCGGTCCGGACGCCAAGCTCAACGCGCCCGAGGATGTGGCCCGCTCGGTGGTGTTCGCACTGCGCCAGCCGCCCGGCTGCGAGGTGCGCGAGATGGTCGTCTGCTCCTCGCAGGAGACGTCCTGGCCCTAAGCCGGTACGGCTCGAACCCCCGGCTGATCTGCCCTCCAGACAACAGATCCAGGCAAAGTGGTGAGACCCTCCGAGGAGGTGGGCGACGATGCGCGAACCCGCGTCGAGAGGAAAGGCCCTGGTCACTGGTGGTGCCGGATTCATCGGCTCCCATCTGTGCGAACGGCTGCTGGAGAGGGGTACACGCGTGGTGTGCCTGGACAACTTCGCCACAGGCCGCGCGGAGAACGTGGGGCACCTGGCCGGGCACCCGTGGTTCGAGCTGAGGGAGGCCGACCTCATCGAACCGTTCACCCTGGACGAGCCGGTGGACACGGTGTTCCACCTGGCCTCGGCCGCGTCGCCGCCGGACTACCTGCGCCTTCCCGTGGAGACGCTGGAGGTGGGCAGCCTGGGCACCCGCAACGTCCTGGAACTGGCGGAGGAGTACGGCGCGCGCATGGTCCTGGCCTCCACCAGCGAGGTGTACGGCGATCCGCTGGAGTACCCGCAGCGCGAAACCTACTGGGGCAACGTCAATCCGATCGGGCTGCGCAGCGTCTACGACGAGGCCAAGCGCTACGCCGAGTCGCTGACGATGGCCCATCACCGGGCGCGCGGGGCCGACGTGGGTATCGCACGCATCTTCAACTGCTACGGGCCGCGCATGCGCGCCGACGACGGCCGGATGGTGCCCACCTTCGTCACCCAGGCGTTGGAGGGACGTCCTCTGACGGTGGCCGGTGAGGGGAACCAGACGCGGTCGCTGTGCTACGTGGAAGATACCGTCCGGGGCCTGCTCGCCCTGGCCGACAGCAAGGTGACCGGACCGGTCAACGTCGGCAGTGACGAGGAGCTGTCCGTGCTGAACCTGGCACGCGTCGTCCTGAACGCCACCGGGGCACGTGAGGGGATCACGTTCGTCGAGCGTCCGAAGGACGATCCGCACTTTCGACGCCCCGACATCCGCCTGGCCGCCGAGGTCCTGAACTGGCGTCCTCGCATACGCCTGGAGGAGGGGCTGCGGCGCACCGTCGCCTACTTCGTGGAGCAGCGCGCCCGCTACGACGGCCTGCCCGAGGGTGCCACACCCGCCAACTGAGGCGGCGACGCGGACGAGGACGTGAAAGGAGGACGGAGTGGGGAACCCGGAGCACTCGCGGGTCACCGTGGTGGTGGCCACCCGCGACCGCCGCGAGGAGCTGCTGCGCACGCTGCGGCACCTGGAGCGGCTGGAACCCCGGCCGCCCGTGGTGGTCGTGGACAACGCCTCCACCGACGGCACCGCCGAGGCCGTCCGTTCCGGGTTCCCCGGCGCTCTGCTCGTGCGCGAGCCCCGCAACGCCGGATGCGCCGCCCGAAACACCGGGGTGGCGCACGCGGACACGCCCTACGTCGCCTTCTGCGACGACGACTCCTGGTGGGCCCCGGGCGCGCTGGAGGCGGCGGCCGACACCCTGGACGCCCATCCGCGCCTGGGCCTGGTGGCCGCCTCCGTGTTCGTCGGGGAGGAGGAGAGGCCGGACCCGGTCAACAGGGCACTGGAGCACAGTCCGCTGCCCGGCGACGGCCTGCCGGGGCCGCGGGTACTCGGCTTCCTGGCCTGCGCGGCCGTGGTACGGCGCGCGGCCTTCAAGGAGGTGGACGGTTTCAACCCGCTGCTGTTCTTCGGCGGGGAGGAGGCGCTCCTGGCCCAGGACCTGGCGGCGTCCGGCTGGGACCTGTGCCACCTGAAGCACGTACACGTGCACCACCACCCCTCCTCGATGCGCCCACCCAGCAGGTGGCGGCGGACGCTGGAGGAGCGCAACGCGCTGCTGACCGCCTGGCTGCGCCGCCGACCGGGTCTGGCCCTGACGCGGACGGTGCGACTGGCCGGGCGCTCGCTGCGCGATCCGGTCTCACGCGGGGCCCTGACCGGGGCGCTGCGGTTCCTGCCCGTGGCGATCACGCGGCGCCGCCCGGTGCCCGCGCACGTGGAACGGGACCTGTCACTGCTGGAGGAATCGTGAACGGGGGCGCACGCGTCGGGATCGTGATCATCACCCGCGACCGCGAGGAGGAGCTGCTGCGCACCCTGGGCCGTCTGGAGGCCCTGCCCGGACCGCCGCCGACCGTGGTGGTGGACAACGCCTCCACCGACGGCACGGCCGACGCCGTCAGCGAGCGCCACCCGTGGGTGGGGCTCATCCGTGCGGACGCCAACCTGGGCTCGGTGGGCCGCAACATCGGAGTGGAGGCCCTGGACACGCCCTACGTCGCCTTCTGCGACGACGACACCTGGTGGGATCCCGGATCCCTCGAACGCGCGGCCGACCTGCTGGACGGTCACCCCGGCCTGGGCTCGGTGACGGCGCGCCTGATCGTCGAGCCCGCGGGACACGAGGACCCCATCACCCCCGAACTGCGCCACTCGCCGGTCCCCGGCCCGGACTGGCTGCCCGGGCCCGCCCTGCTGGGGGTCCTGGCGGGGGTCACCGTGTTCCGCGTCCGCGCCTTCCAGCAGGTGGGGGGCTTCTCCCCGCGCCTGTGGCTGGGCGGGGAGGAGGAGCTGCTCGCGCTGGACCTGGCCGCCGCCGGGTGGTGGATGTGCTGGGACGAGGAGACGGTCGCCCACCACGCCGCCTCCCCCGTGCGCGACCCGTCCCGGCGGCGCCGCCTGGGCATCCGCAACACCCTGTGGACCGCGTGGCTGCGGCGCCCGGCCGGCGGCGCGTGGCGGCACACGTGGTCGATCCTGCGGTCGGTGCCGCGCGACCGCTCCAGCGCGGTGGCCGTGGCCGAGGCGCTGGCGGGCCTGCCGTGGGTGCTCAGGGAGCGCGCGCCGGTCCCGCCCGGAGTGGAGCGCGGGCTGCGTGCCCTGGACGGTCCCCGACGGGAGTCCAAGGCCCGGCGCTACGTGGGCTGAACACGGGTTGCGGTTGACGTAACGTCAACGCCTAGCGTCGCTCATGGGCCGGACGGACCGGCCCGGCGAGGGGAAGGGCCGTGATGTCCTGGCCGACGGGTGAGGTGTGCCGGATGAGCGGGGTCACCTCCCGGACGCTTCGGCACTACCAGCGGATCGGGCTTTTGGCCCCGGAGCGGATCGGTCCCGGCGGCATCCGCCACTACGGGCACGACCAGCTCCTGCGGCTCCAGCGCATCCTGGTGATGCGCGAGCTGGGCATGGGGCTGGCCGACATCGCCCGAGTGCTCGATGAGCACCGGGACCAGGCCGCCGCGCTGCGCGACCACCTGCGGGACCTTCTGGCCGAGCGGGACCGCCTCGACACCCTCGCCGCCACAGTGCGCCGCACCGTCGACGCACTGGAGGAGGGAGACGCGATGGAGGCCGTTAACCGGCCCGAGGAGCTGTTCGCCGGGTTCGACACCTCCTTCTACACCGAGGCCCGGACCAGGTGGCCGAGCGAGTGGGGCCAGGCCATGCGGGCCACGGAGGGGTTGACAGAGGAGGACTGGGCGCGGGGCCGTGCGGAGGTCGCCGCACAGATGAGACGGATGGCCGTGCACATGGCGGCCGGGACCCCGGTCGGCGACCCGGTGGTCCAGAGTGAGGTGCACGCCCACTACCTGCTGGTGAACTGTACGTGGACGCCCGACGCGAACGCCTTCGCCAACCTGGGCCACGTCTACGCAGAGGAGGGGCCCTGGCGCGAGGTCTACGACAGGGTCGCCCCGGGGCTGGCCGACTACCAGCGCGAGGCCATGAAGGTCTACGCCCGCGAACGGCTGGGCTGGAGGGAGCAGGCGTGATCCCCGTGCACTGGCACACCCACCGCCGTGAGGAGGACGGGGAGGTGCTCGGCTACCTCGAACCCCTGGGAGAGGGGCGGTACCGACCGGTCACCCCGTTCGGCCACCCGGTCGACGGCTCCGGCGCGGAGGAGGACGCGCGCGCCGCACTGGACACCAGGGGCCTGGCCTATCTGGCCGACCCCTGGCTGTTGAACCTGCCCGGACGCGAGGAGCCGATCACGGTACGGATCGTGGAGGTCTCTCCGGAGCGGATGCGCGTGGCCAACGCCGACCTCGGCTACGAGGAGGCCGACCTCGGGCACATCTTCGTGCTGGAGGTACCCGAGGCAGGGCGGCTCCGCCCGGCCAGGAGCTGAGCCGGCGGAGACGGGGCGGGACGCCCCGCCCGCCACGGGCCCGCGCGGTCCGTCTCCTCACCGACCGCCCCGCCACCCACGACGGCGGGGCGGCCGGCGCTGTCCGGGCGCCCCGGCCGCGATGGTCAGAGCACGTCGGGCGAGACGTCCAGGACGGTGCGGTCGCGGGAGGCCACCAGGTCGAACTGCGGGCCCGTGCGCGGCAGCTCGTGTCGGAAGAAGTAGGCCGCCGCGGCGCGCTTGCCCTCGTAGAAGCCGCCCTCGTTGCCGTGCGCGGCCACCAGCTGCTCCAGCCACAGCCACGCCACCACCACGTGGCCCACCGCCTCCAGGTAGGGGGTGGCGTTGGCCAGCGCCAGGGCCGGGTCGCCCTCGGCCCAGGCCGCCGCGGTCGTCTCCGCCGTCCGGTCCAGGGCCTCCGACAGCAGTTCGGCGTACTCGGACTCCGGGCCGCCCAGCTCCCGTGCGCGGTCCACCGTCCTGCGCGCGGTCTCCAGCAGCAGCGTCAGCCGGGCACCGTCGTCGATCACGGCCTTGCGTCCCAGCAGGTCCAGGGCCTGGATGCCGTGGGTGCCCTCGTGGATCGGGTTGAGCCGGTTGTCCCGGTAGTGCTGTTCCACGTCGTACTCGCGGGTGTAGCCGTACCCGCCGTGTACCTGGACGGCCAGGCTGTTGGCCTCCACACACCACTGGGAGGGCCAGCTCTTGGCGATCGGGGTGAGCACGTCCAGCAGCAGGTGGGCGCGCCGACGGGTGTCCTCGTCCCCGGTGCTGGCGGTCTCGTCCATCAGCCGGGAGCAGTACAGCACCAGGGCGAGCGCGCCCTCGACGTAGCTCTTCTGCGCGAGCAGCATCCGGCGCACGTCGGTGTGCTCGATGATCGGCACCTGCGGCCGGGCGGGGTCCTTGGCGCCCATCGGGCGGCCCTGGAGGCGCTCGCGGGCGTAGTCGAGCGACTTGAGGTAGCCGGTGTAGCCGACGGCGGTGGCTCCCGCGCCCACCCCGATCCGGGCGCCGTTCATCATGTGGAACATGTACTTCAGCCCCTGGTGGGGCTCGCCCACCAGGTAGCCGACCGCGCCCGGCCTCCCTCCGGGGGTGTTGCGGCCCTCACCGAAGTTGAGCAGCGCGTTGACGGTGCCCCGGTAGCCCATCTTGTGGTTGAGCCCGGCGGGCACGACGTCGTTGCGCTCGCCGATCGATCCGTCCTCCTCCAGCAGGTACTTGGGCACGACGAACAGGGAGATGCCCTTGACCCCGGGCGGGCCGCCGGGGATCTTGGCGAGCACCAGGTGCACGATGTTCTCGGTCAACTCGTGGTCGCCCGCCGAGATCCACATCTTGTTGCCGAACAGCCGGTAGGCACCGTTTCCGTCGTCCTCGGCGCGGGTGGTGATGTCGGCCAGGGAACTGCCCGCCTGCGGCTCGGACAGGCACATGGTGCCGGTGAACCGCCCCTCCACCATCGGGAGCACCCAGGTGTCGATCTGTTCGGGGCTGCCGTGCGCCAGGAGCAGGCGTGCGTTGCCCGCGGTGAGGAAGGGGTAGGCGGAGGAGCCCAGGTTGGCGGCCTGGAAGAAGGCGCTGCACGCGCTGGAGACCACATGCGGAAGCTGGCCGCCGCCCACCGAGGCGGGCATTCCGGCGGCGCTCAGGCCGGTCTCGGCGTAGGCATCCAGGGCCTTCTTGACCTCGGGGATGACATGGACGCGCTCGCCGTCGAAGTGGGGCTCGTTGGCGTCGTTGGCCTTGTTGTGCGGCGCGAAGTGGTCGGTGGCCACGCGCTCGGCCAGTTCCAGCGCGGCGTCGAGGGTCTCGCGGGAGTGGTCGGCGTAGTGGGTGCGGTTGGTGAGGGCCTCGGTGTCGAGCCACTCGTAGAGCAGGAACTGTAGGTCGCGCGTGGACAGCAGGGTGGACGCCACGGGTCGCCTCCTAGGAATCGTGGACCGACTGGTCGGTATGCTACCCGGCCACGGGGTTCGGAGGTGACCGGGGCCACGGACGCCCCGCGCGAGCCCCTGGGGGCACCCGGCGGACACGTGCCCCGCAGCGCCGCTCCTGCGCCGCTCGCGACGGGCGGCATCCACCGAACAGCACATCTAAGCTGGCTGTCACCGACCAGAGAAGGAGCGCTGACCCGCATGTCCGCTGTGCCCGACCAGCCCCGCACCGTCCTACTGCTCAACGGCCCCAACCTCAACCTCCTGGGCACCCGTGATCCCACGCAGTACGGCACCACCACCCTGAACGAGGTCGAGCAGCGCGTGGCCGCACTCGGCGAGGAACTGGGAGTGGAGGTGGTGTGCGCCCAGAGCAACAGCGAAGGCGGGCTGGTGGACCAGGTCCACGGCGCACGCGGCTGGGCGGGGGTGGTACTCAACCCCGGTGCCTACGCGCACTACAGCATCGCGCTGCGCGACGCGATCGACGCGATCGAGGCGCCCGTGGTGGAGGTGCACATCTCCAACGTGTACGCCCGTGAGGAGTTCCGGTACACGTCGGTGACCGCGCCGGTGGCCGCGGGTTACGTCGCCGGGTGCGGAGTCTTCGGCTACGAGCTGGCCCTGCGTGCGGTGCTGCGGCGCGACGCCGAGCGCCGGGAGGCGGCGGACGGCGCCCAGCAGGGATGAGGGCGGCCGGCCGGTACCGCCCGCGAGGCAGTACCGACCGGTCGGTTTCCATGGTGCACGCGTTCAGCGGTAGGTCATCAGGGCGGGACCGCCCTGCTCCAGGTGGGCGTGGTCGTTGAAGGACAGCAGTTGTGTGCCGCCGCGGCCGTGCAGCAGCTTGGTCACCGACCCGTTGACCACCACGCGGTTCATCGCCAGGAACCCGGCCGGAGAGGTGCCCAGCAGGGCCGAACACACCGTCGCGATGACCCCGGCGGAGGTGAACACCAGGGCCGTCTCTCCCCGGCCCAGCCCGGCGACCAGGTCGTCCAGTGCTCCCCGTACCCCGGCCCGGAAGCCCTCCCAGGTGCCCGGGCCGCTGCCCCCGGCCTCGATCCACGCGCTCAGGGAGGCGTCGAGCCGCTCCTGGAGGGAGCCCGTCCCGGCCGGGTGCGCGTCCATCAGTCCGAGGTGGTCGTACTCGTTCCAGCGTTGGTCACCGACCGGATCCAGGCCCAGGCCCGCCTCGGCCAGGGCCGCGGCCGCCGTCTGGCGCTGGCGGCGCAGCGCGCCGGTCACCACCCGGGCGACCGGCAGTTCGCGCCGTTTGAGCTCGGTGCCCAGCAGCCGGGCCTGTTCGTAGCCGGTCGGACTCAACTCGTCGTAGTCCTCCGCCTCCGGAGAGGCCTTCCCGTGGCGGATGAGGTAGATAGCTGGCATCGAACCAGAGTACGAGCGGGCCCCCGTGCCTCCGCGCACCGGGGGACGGGATCGGGAGGCGGGGCCCCGGCCCCGGGGCTGCTTCGTCCGTGGGACGCTCTCTCCGGAAAGGCCCACGGGCAGGGCGCTCCCGCTTGCGCGTCGGTTTTCGCGAGCAGGACAATACGGGGGGCGAACGACGCTTCCCACTGAGAGGTCCACATGACGGACACACCCCCCATCGACACCACCGTGGCGCATTCCGCCCGTGTATGGAACTACTGGCTGGGAGGCAAGGACAACTATCCGGCCGACCGCGAGGTCGGCGACTACGTGCTCCAGGCCTACCCGGAAATGGTCACGGCGGCCCGCGCCGACCGGGACTTCCTCATCCGTGCGGTCACCCACCTCGCCCGTGAGGAGGGCGTCCGCCAGTTCCTGGACGTGGGCACCGGATTGCCCACGCACAACAACACCCACGAGGTCGCCCGAGCCGTCGTGCCCGAGGCCCGGGTGGTCTACGTGGACAACGACCCGCTGGTGCTCGCCCACGCGCGGACGCTACTCGTCAGTGAGGGGGCGGGGGACGTCCACTACGTCGACGCGAACCTGCACGAGCCGGGGAGTGTCCTGGAGGCCGCCGCCGCCCACCTGGACTTCGAACGGCCCATCGGCCTCACGGTCCTGGGCACGATGGGGCACACCCCCGACAACGACCGGGCCTACGCCACCGTGAGCGGCTACGTGGACGCGTTGCCCCCGGGCAGCTTCCTGGCCCTGTGCGACGGGACCAACACCAGCGAGCCGATGATCGAGGCGTCCCGGCGCTGGAACGACACCGCGCCGCTGCCGTACCACCTGCGCAGCCCCGAGGAGATCGCGGGCTTCTTCGACGGGCTCGAACTGCTGGAGCCCGGCGTGGTGTCGGCGCCGTTCTGGCGGCCCGCCGAGGCCGAGGTGGGCACGATCGCGGAGGCCGACCAGTACTGCGGGGTCGCCCGCAAGCCCTGAGCCGCGGCGGGACGGCCGTACGGCGGAGCGCTCAGTCGCGAAAACCGGTACCGGAGTCGGGCTCGAACCGCACCACCACAGACTTCGACGTGGGCGTGTTGCTGGTCTCGGCCGTGGAGTCCAGCGGCACCAGCACGTTCGTCTCCGGGAAGTAGGAGGCCGCGCACCCGCGCGCCGTCGGGTAATGCACCACCCGGAAGTGCGCCGCGCGCCGCTCCCGGCCGTCCGGCCACTCGCCCACGAGGTCGGTGTGGGAGCGGTCGGCCAGACCCAGCTCCCGGGCGTCCTCGGGGTTGACCAGTACCACCCGGCGACCACCGGTGATGCCCCGGTAGCGGTCGTCGAGGCCGTACACGGTGGTGTTGTACTGGTCGTGCGAGCGCAGCGTCTGTAGGAGCAGCCGCCCTTCGGGGACCTCCGGGGCGTAGGCACCGTTCACCGTGAAGTTGGCCAGCCCGGTCGCGGTGGGAAAGCGCCGGTCATCGCGCGGGGCGTGCGGCAGGGTGAACCCGCCGGGCCGCCGCGCGCGTTCGTTGAAGTCCTCGAACCCCGGGACGACCGCCTCCACGCGCTCGCGCACACGATCGTAGTCGGTCAGCTCCGACCAGGCCACCGGGGAATCGCCCAGCACGCGTTCGGCCAGGTCGCAGATGATGTCCACCTCCGAGCGCATGCCCTCCGACAGCGGGGGCAGCGCCCCGTGGGAGGCGTGCACCTTCCCCATGGAGTCCTCCACCGTCACCCACCGGGACTCGCCGCCGCGCACGTCGCGGTCGCTGCGCGCCAGCGCGGGCAGGATCAGCGCCCGTGTCCCCGTCACCACGTGCGAACGGTTGAGTTTGGTGGACACGTGCACCGTCAGCCCCACCCGACGCATTGCCTCCTCGGTGACCAGGGTGTCGGGGGTGGCCGCCACGAAGTTGCCGCCCATCGCGAAGAACACCCGCACATCACCACGGGCCATGGCGCGGATGGCGTTGACGGTGTCGTACCCGTGCTCGCGCGGTGGTTCGAAACCGAACTCGGTTCCCAACGCGTCCAGGAACGTGTCGGCGGGGCGCTCGAAGATGCCCATCGTGCGGTCGCCCTGCACGTTGGAGTGGCCGCGCACCGGGCACACACCCGCGCCCGGTCGGCCCACGTTGCCGCGCAGCAGCAGGAAGTTGACGACCTCGCGGATGGTGGGCACCGAGTGCTTGTGCTGGGTCAGGCCCATCGCCCAGCACACCACGATCCGCTCCGATGCGGTGACCATCGCGGCGATCCGCTCGATGAGCTCCCGGTCCAGGCCGGTGGCCCGCTCGGTGCGCGGCCAGAACTCCTCGTCCGGTTCGTCGAGCAGGGTCTTGGCGAACTCCTCGAAGCCGTGGGTGTGGGTGGTGACGAACCCCCGGTCCAGGACGTCCTCGCCACGCTCGTGGGCCTCCAACAGCAACCGGTTGAGGGCGGAGAACAGGGCGAGGTCGCCGCCCAGGCGCACCTGTGCGAACAGGTCGGTCAGCTCGGTGCCGCGCCCGAGCAGGCCGCCCGCGCGCTGCGGGTTGCGGAACTCGCGCATGCCCGCCTCAGGCAGCGGGTTGACGGTGACGATGCGCGTTCCGGTCTTCTTGGCGCCCTCCAGGGCGGTGAGCATGCGGGGATGGTTGGTCCCGGGGTTCTGCCCGGCCACGATGATGAGGTCGGCCTTGCGCAGGTCCTCCAGGGACACGCTGCCCTTACCCACGCCCAGGGTCTCGGTCAGCGCCGAACCGGAGGACTCGTGGCACATGTTGGAGCAGTCGGGGAGGTTGTTGGTGCCGAGCGCCCGGGCGAACAGTTGGTAGCTGAACGCGGCCTCGTTGCTGGTGCGGCCCGAGGTGTAGAACACCGCCTCGTCGGGAGAGTCCAGCGCTCTGAGGTCCTCGGCGACCAGGTCCAGGGCGCGGTCCCAGCCGACCGGTTCGTAGTGGGTGGCGCCCTCGGCCAGGTACAGCGGCTCGGTGAGGCGTCCCTGCCGGCCCAGCCAGTACCCGGACCGCTCCGCCAGCTCGGCGACCGGATGGGCGGCGAAGAACCCGGCGGTCAGCGCCTTGGCGGTGGCCTCCTCGGCGACGGCCTTGGCTCCGTTCTCACAGAACTCGGCCCGGTGCCGCCGGTCGCCCTCGGGCCAGGCGCAGCCGGGGCAGTCGAAGCCGCGCTTCTGGTTGACCGCGAGCATGGCGGGCAGGCCGCGTCGCACGCCCGCGTGCTCGCCGACCTGGCGGAGGCTGTTCAGAACGGCCGGGAGCCCGGCCGCACTGGTCTTGGGCGGGCCGACGGCGGGGGAGTCCTGCGCGGGGTCCGGTGCGTCCGAGTGCTGGTGTCTCACACTCCGATTCTGGCACTGCCCGCCCGGCCGTGGAACTCGCGGGGAGCGATCCTAGACCGCGGACGAACGGCGGCGGATTGAGGCTGGCACCACCGGGCGCGGATGCCGAGGCACCGTCGCCAACCGCAGCGCGGAGGTTCACTCCTGGCACCTGCACGGCCATCCGGTGCTCGTGTTGTCGCGCGACGGCCACGTCCCGGCGGGCGCCCCGCTGTGGCTCGACACCTTCGGGGGCCGGCCCGGGCGGACCTGACAGGTGGCCTTCCTCGCTGGCCACCCCGGAGTGTGGATGAACCACTGCCACAACCTCCCCCGCGCCGAGGAGGGCATGATGCTCCACCTGCGCTACAACGGCTTCGTTACCAGACACGACCACCACTGACCCGGCCAACCCTGACCCCGCCTGAGTCCGTGCATGGGGGGAGGGCCGGGCCGCGGCCGGGGAGGAGTGCGCCGCGGCCCACATCTCACAGGAGGCGGTCGGAGAGCCCCGGGACCTCGTCAGCGGCACCGGAACCGGGCGGGCGGGTCAGCTGACGGCGACGGGGGTGCCGTCCGTCATCTTCACCAGCTCGGCGTAGTCGGTCGGGAAGACGGTGTGCGGTGTCCCGGCGGCCGCCCACAGCCTCGGGTACTCCTTCAGAGCGGTGTCCACCACCGTCTCCACCGGCGCCGGATGGCCCAGGGGCGCCACGCCGCCGATGGCCTGGCCGGTGGCGGTGCGCACCTCCTCGGGTTTGGCACGCCGGACCACGCTCCTGCCCAGGCGCTCGGCCAGCAGGGCGAGGTCCACCCGGTGCCGACCGCTGGTCATCACCAGCAGCGGCCTGTCGTCCGCCATGAACACCAGGCTGTTCGCGATCGCTCCGACCTCGCACCCCAGTGCCTCGGCCGCCTCGGCGGCGGTACGGGTGGAGGAGGGCAGCTCCCGCACCCGTCCCCGCGCTCCGAAAACACCGAGGGCCTCGGCCACCCGCTGACTGCGCTCGGGCAGGTCCCCGCCGTCCATGTGCCCTCCTTCCGGTCCGCCCTCGGTGCAGGCTACGTTCCCGTCGGGCGGACGCGCACACGGTTCCGGAGGAAGGCGGACCCGGCGGGGTCAGGGCATGTACACACCGCCGTTGACGTTCAGCGTCTGCCCGGTGACGAACGCCGCGTCCTCCCCGACCAGGTAGCGCACCGCGGCCGCGACCTCCCCGACGCGGCCGGACCGGCCCACCGGCACGTGCGCCCCCCGGTGGGGACCGGGCACGTGGTCGCGCACCGTGTCCACCAGGCCCGGGGACACGGCGTTCACAGTGACCCCGTGGGGCGCGTACTCGTGCGCCAACGCCTTGGTGAGCCCGATGAGCCCCGCCTTGGCCGTCACCACGTGCGCCCGCTCGGCGGCGCCCTTCTGACCGGTGACCCCGGCGATGTTGACGATCCGCCCCCACCCCCGGCCCACCATGTCGGGCAGGGCCGTCTGCGAGCACACGAACGCCCCGTCCAGGACCACCCCCACGACCTCGGCCCAGTCCTCACGGTCCATCTCCAGGAAGTCGCGCTCCCGGCGCAGCGCCGCGTTGTTCACCAGGGCCGTGACCGGCCCCAGCTCCTCGCGGGCGCGGTCCACCCCGGCCCGCACCGCGTCCTCGTCCCGGACGTCGGCCGCCCACATCAGCGCCCTGCGCCCGGTGGCCTCGACATCCTTCGCCGCCTGCGCGGACCTCTCGTCCTCGGTGCGCGCCACCATCAGTACGTCGAAGCCGTCCTCGGCCAGGCCGACGGCGATCCGCCGACCGATGTTGCGGGTCGCGCCGGTCACCAGCGCGACCCCCCTGGACTTCCCACTCGTTCCACTCATCAGTCACTCCTCGGGGTTCGGTTCCGGTCGGCCCGCCTGGTCACCCCGCGCACCGGGCGGCCACGGCGGCGCCCATACGCGAGGTGGAGGCGTCACCGCCGAGGTCGGGGGTCAGGTCGGCGTCGCCGCCCTCCTCCACCGTCTCCAGCACGGCCCGGAGCATGAGGTCGGCGGCGGAAACCAGAGCGGTGTCCTGGTAGCGGGCGCCCAGCCAGGCCAGCAGCATCTGCACGGACGTGATCATCGCGTAGGGGTCGGCGATCCCCCGGCCGGCGATGTCGGGCGCGGACCCGTGTGTGGCCTGCGCCATCGCCCAGCGGTCCCCGGCGCTGAGCCCGGGTGCCAGTCCCAGGCCCCCGACCAGCCCCGCCGCCAGGTCGGACAGGATGTCGCCGAACATGTTCGTGCACAGCACCACGTCCCACTCCTGGGGGCGCATCGCCAGGTGCAGGGCGAAGGTGTCCACCTGGTGGTCGTCCAGACGCACGTCCGGGTACTGCCGGGCGACCTCCTCCACCGTGTCCATGAACAGTCCGTCGGTCAGGCCGAAGACGCTGCGCTTGTGGATCGCGGTGACGTGCCCCCGCCGCGAGCGCGCCGTCTCGAACGCCCGGTGCGCGATCCGCTCGCTCTGGTGGCGGCTGATCACCCGGATACTGAACGCGTTGTGCTCGTTGGGTTGGAACTCCCCCGACCCCCGCATCATGTTCCGGTCGGGCTGGAAGCCCTCGTTGTTCTCCCGGAGCACCAGCACGTCCACGTCCTGGTGCAGGGACCGCACCCGCGTGAACGACCGGGCCGGTCGGTGGTTGGCGTACAGGTCGAAGTGGCGGCGGATGATCGGATGCGGGTTGACCGCGTGCGGATCCTCCTTGGGATAGGCGGCGTGGCCGATGGGCCCCAGCACGAAGCCGTCGGTCGCGGCCAACCGCTCCAGCGTGTCCTCGGGCATCGTCCGCCCGCAGCTCTGATAGGCGGACAGCCCCAGGGGCACGGGCACGAACTCCACCTTCGGACCGCCGACGGCCGCGAGCGCCGCCTCGGCCACGCGCACCGCCTCCGGGACGATCTCCGGGCCGATCCCGTCACCTTCCATCACCGCGATCGTGTACGTCATGGTTTACCGCCTCCGCTCGGGGAACTCCTGTCGAACAGCCAGATCCAGAAGGGCATCAGCGCGTTGACCGCGACCTGGCGGACGGTCTGCGCGAGGACGACGACGTGCAGGTCGGCGTCGACCGCCGCCGCGACCACCACCATCTCCGGGGCGCCGCCCGGTGCCACCACCAGCAGGCACGTCATGAACGACCACGGGGTCAGCGGCGACATCACCGCCGCGATCGCGATGGACAGCACGAACGTGCCGACCACGCCCAGGAAGCCGCCCAGCACCTGGCGGCCCGAGTGCCGGGCCCGCTGGGCCAGGTACTCGCCCACCGTCAGGCCGAGGAACACCTGGCCGACGACCTCCTGGAGGAAGGGCACGTCCAGCAGGCGCACGTCCACGCCCGCCATGCGCAGCGCCGCGGTGAGCGCGATCGCCGCGAACATCGGCCCCAGCAGGGCGGGTACGGGCACGCGCAGCCGCCGTGCGAGCACCGCCGCGACCAGGGACAGGGCCAACAGCGCCACCCAGAACACCCAGCCGCCCGCACCCGTGGGGCCGTGGAGGAGCTCGGTCGCCGGCGCCCGCGACACCTCGCCCAGCAGGGGGGCGAGCAGGGGCACCGCACAGATGACCACGGTCAGCCGCGAGGCCTGGACCAGCGCGATCAGGGTGGGAGGGCGGCCGTTCTCCACGGCCACCGACGGCATCACCGCCAATCCGCCGGGCAGTGTGGCCAGACCCGCCGTGAGCCGGTCCATGCCCGTCCAGTGCGCGTACAGCCGTGCGGTGACCACCGACCCGGCCAGGATGGCGAGGATGCCCAGGAACACGGCGGGCAGGTGCGCGGCCGTGCCCGCGAAGTCCTGAACCGCCAGGGCCGGGCCGAGCGCCGCGCCCACCAGGACCTGTCCGAGTGTGCGCACCCGGCGGCTCGGCTCGGCGCGGCGTCCGGACCACCGCATCGACCGGCACACCAGCCAGCCGGAGGCGATACCCGACACCACCCAGACGATCGCCATCCCCGTCGTGACGAACGCGACGGCGCCCAGGACCGCCGCCGTAGCCAGTTCGTACCACAGCAGTGAGCGGGGACGCGGCGGACCGGCACCGTTCACCGGGGCACCGGGGTGGGCAGCCCCACCTCGGTCACCTCCGCCAGGTCGGTCGCGTCGGCCAGGTCGAACACGGTCTCCACGAAGCGTCCGTGGGCCTCGCCCAGGACGGGGCGGGTCAGCGCGGCGGCCTTGGCGCGCACCTCTCCGATCCCCATACGCCGTGCGCCGTCCACCGAGCCCTCCAGGACCAGGCCGCCGTCGGTCACCACCCGGGCCCGCGCCGCGTACCGCCCCAGCGCGGGATCGGGAACCAGCGAGCACCGCTCGCGCACCCGCGCCAGCGCGGGGTCGTCGGCGGAGTCGTCGGTGAAGTCCTCCGGACCTCCGCCGTCGCGCAGGAGTCCCACAGCGAAGCAGTGCGCCGCGCTGAACTTGGTCTCCAGCCCGCTCGCCGGCGCGGACCTGCCCATGACCGAGGGCACCAGCGGGTGGACGGTCAGACGGGCCTCGGCCACGGACTCGCCCTCGGTGAGCCTTCCGCGCAGTTCCCGGGCCAGGTCGATCACGGGATGGCTGACCACCCCGCACGCGTAGGGCTTGACCTCGTTGGCCTCCAGCTCCCACGCAGCGCCCAGCCCGCCGGTCAGCGCCGACACGTCGTCCTCGGACAATCCCTGTCGCCCCGGACGCAGCAGGGCCAGCAGCCCTCGGCGGCCCTCCAACGGCGCGGCGGGGCCGTCCAGCCCGGCCCGGGCCAGGAGTGCGGCCTCCAGACCCGCCGACGCCGCCTTGCCCGGGTGCAGCGGCTTGGCCATCGTGCCCAGTGCCTCCAGCAGTCCCGCCGACTGGGTGGCGGCGAACCCGACCGCGTTCCGCGTCTCCTCCGGCCCCAGTCCCAGTGCCCGGCTCGCGGCGACGGCGGCGCCCACCCCGCCGACCACACCGGTCATGTGCCAGCCGCGCTCCATGGCGTCGGGGGTCAGGGCCACCCCCAGCCGCAGGGCGACCTCGGTGCCCACCGCGACCGAGGCCAGCAGCTCCCGTCCGTCCCGGCCCGCGATCTGGGCGGCGGCCAGCGCGGCGGGCACCACCGGGGCGCCCGGGTGGACCACCGTGGGCGGGTGCGTGTCGTCGTAGTCCTCCACGTGTGCGGCCAGACCGTGCACCAGCGCGGTCCAGGCGGGGGCGAGCCGCTCCGAGCGGCCCAGGACGGGCAGCCGATCCCTCCCGCCCAGCGTGGACAGCACCGCCACGGTGCGCTCCACGGCGGGATGGGAGGAGCCGCCCACGGCCAGGGCCAGGATGTTACCGGTGGTGGTCGAAGCCGCCTCCCTCGTGGCCGGTGGGAGACGGTCCCATCCGGTGTCGAGGGCGAACTCGACGATCTGCTGGGTGATCGCGTGCGTCGTCATACCCGTGCTCCCTCAGCCGTGGCCGGTGCGAAGTGGTCCTCAAGCGTGGGCGAGGCGTCCAGCCGCCACGCGGAGTCGAGCATCGCCCGCGCGCGGTCTCCCAGCACGGGCGTGGTCAGTGCCAGGGCCTTGGCGGCGAGCTCGTCGTCGGTCAGAGGGCGCGCGTTGCTGCCGCGCGCGTGGGCGACGTGCTCGGTCAGCTCGGTGCCGTCCTCGAGGCGCACGGTCACGGTCGCCTCGTCCCGGCCGCAGCCCGGGTCGGGGGACAGGGTGGTCAGCGCGCGCAGGGCCCGGAGATCGGGGGAGGTGACCCGCGCGTCCTCGTACTGGGGCAGGGACACGGAGCCGTCCAGGAGTCCGGCGGCCACGCCGTGCACGGTGCTGAACTTGGCGCGCAGTCCGTTCTCCGGCTGCTGGTTGCCGGTCAGTTCCACGACCAGGGGGTGGCAGCGCACGTCCACGGACGCGACGGGACGTGCGGCCAGGGCGGGTGAGAGCGCCACGGCGGCGTCGATCGCCGGGTGGGAGACGATCCCGCAGGGGTAGGGCTTGTAGGAGTTGTCCAGCAGTTCCCACCGGCTCG
The DNA here is from genome assembly GCF_056312425.1 of Nocardiopsis sp. TRM 82005. Lineage (NCBI taxonomy): Bacteria > Bacillati > Actinomycetota > Actinomycetes > Streptosporangiales > Nocardiopsidaceae > Nocardiopsis > Nocardiopsis sp. TRM 82005. Next base: position 77,303 of record NZ_JBWDTQ010000012.1, on the reverse strand, counting down.
CGAACGCCTCCAGCACGTCCTCGGCCCGGGCGTCGGGGGACAGGGCGGCGAACAGGCCCTGGCGTCCCTCGAGCGGTGCGTCGGGCGCGGTGAGCCCCTGCTCGGCGAACAGGGCGGACAGAACCCCGTTGGCGCTGGCCTTTCCGGGATGGAAGGGCTTGACGGCGCTGCCGAACCCCTCGCGGTGCCCGAGGGTCTGGCTCGCGGCGAGACCGACGGCGCGAGCCAGACCCGCCCTGTCCAGTCCCAGGAGCAGTCCGGCGGTGACCGCTGAGCCCACCACCCCGCACGTGCCGGTGATGTGCCAGCCCTCGTCGTAGTGAGACGGGGTCAGGGCCACCCCCAGCCGCAGCTGCGCCTCGATGCCCAGGGCGAAGGCGTGCAGCACCTCCGCTCCGTCGGCGCCGCGTTCGCGGCCCACCGCCAGGGCGGCGCCCAGGCATGCCGCGCCGGGATGGATCACGGTGGCCAGGTGGGTGTCGTCGAAGTCCTCGATGTGGGCGGCGGCCCCGGTGACCAGGGCGCAGCCGTAGGCGTCGGCGTGTTCGGGCCGGGCCAGGAGCGGGTGGCCCTCGGAGTCGGGAAGGCCGTGGACCGAGGCCATCGCGTCCACGATGGGGTGCCGGGCCGCGCCGATCGCCGTGTGGACCACGTTCACCCACGATCTCCGGGCTTCGCGCAGGACCTCCTCCGGGACGGCTCTGTCGTGGTGCAGTTCGTACAGCGCGTCCGTGAACCGGCGCGTTGTACTGCGCTGCTTGTCGCGCATCGTGGAATCTATGACCATAATCCGGGACGCTAAGTCCACTCGTCACATCCCGTCAACCCCCGATTTTTTCTCCTTCTGCCTGTTGACATGCGGGGTGGCGGTGAGCACAGTGGTGCAAATCACGCAACACGCATCCAACATGTGGAACGAGTGTTTGTTATGAGTGACCCCACAGGTATCCGATGGAGAACCCCCGCTGCCATCGGTGCGGCGGTCGTACTGACCGTCAGCGGCTGCGGAGGCGGATCCGCGGCGCAGGACGGCGGGATCGACGACTTCACGGGCCAGTCGATTCGCGTCGTCGTCCCCACCGCCGTGGGCGGTGGCTTCGACACCACCATCCGCCAGCTCCAGGGCTCGATCGAGGAGCGCCTCAACGCGCGGATGACGGTGGAGAACATGGAGGGTGCCGCCACCGCCATCGGCACCCAGGCCGCGGCCACCGCCGACGGCGACTGCATGACCCTGATGTTCCAGGGCGTCCCCCACCTCCAGTTCTCCTACCTCACCCAGGAGGTGGACTACTCGCTGGAGGACTTCGCGCCGGTCGGCGGGATCAGCGTCGAGCCCGGTGTCATCCGGGTGAGGGACGACGCGCCCTGGGAGAGCTTCGAGGAGCTCGTCGAGGACGCCCGCGAGCGCCCCGGAGAGATCAAACTGAGCGTCAGCCTGCGCACCAGCAACAACTACGTCGGCATGCTCAGGATCGAGGAGGCCACCGGCGCGGACTTCAACATCGTCTCCTACGACGGGGGCGGCCCCTCGCGCACCGCCCTGATCTCCAGTGAGGTCGACGCCACCCACGCGGGCGTCTTCAACAGCCTCTCGATCGCCGACGAGACCCGCGTCCTGGCCGTCCAGGCCGCCGAGAACCAGTGGCCCGAGGAGACCGACGACGCCCCGACCGTCAACGAGGCCCTGGACACCGAGATCGACGAGAGCGCATCCCACTACTCGCTGTGGGTCCCGGCGGGATGCGCGCAGGACTTCCCCGAGCGCTACCAGGCACTCGTGGACACGCTGCCCGAGGCCCTGGAGGACTCCGACTACCTCTCCGAACTGGAGAAGGTCGAGGAGGGGAACAAGGTCGCCCACCTGGCTCCGGACGAGCTGACGGAGCTGGCCGAACTCAACGAGGAACAGATCCGGTCCATCCTCGACGCATCACCCGACGCCTTCACGGAATGACCGTGGGGACGCGGAAGGAGGGCTTCATGCCTGCCAACGCAACACCCGGGGGAGGGGTCGCCCTGGTCTGGAGGGCGTTGCCCACCCTGGTACCCCTTGTGATCGGGGCGGCTTTCCTGCTCCAGATCGGGAGCCTGCACGGACCCGAGGCCGTCTACCCCGGGGCCCTGGCCGCGGTACTCCTCGCGATCAGTGCCTACAACCTGATCCGGGAGCTGCTCGGCCACCGCCGGGAGGCCTTCGCCAGGACCGGCGTGTCCGTCGGCGTTTCCGGCGAGGCCGCCGGGGCCCGACCGACGGAAACCGCCACCACCACGGAGACCGCCACCGGCGAGGACGAGGCGGAGGAACCCGACCGGCTCACGATCGGCCGTCCCGTGTCCGTGATCGCCCTGCTCGTACTCGCCCTGCTCCTGGTCACACCGCTCGGCTTCTTCGGTGCCGTGCCGGTGCTGGTCGTGGGCGTGCTCGCCGCCACCGGCGTGCGCCGTGCGCTGCCACTGCTGATCGGCACCGCCGCGATCTGGGCCGGCGCCTACCTCGTCTTCGGGATGGCCCTCGACGTGCCCCTGCCCCGCGGGCTGTGGTGGTGACCATGGACCTCGCACCCATCGGCGAAGGCATGGCCATGCTCTTCCAGGCGGAAGCGCTCATGTGGCTGGTCGCCGGACTGTGTCTCGGCTTCGTGGTCGGCGTACTGCCCGGTCTGAGCACCTCCAACACCGCGGCCCTGCTGCTGCCCTTCGCCATCGGACTGCCCACCGAGAACTCGCTGATCCTCATCGTCAGCATCTACGCCGGATCGCAGTTCGGCGCCTCCGTCCCCGCGATCCTGATGAACGTCCCCGGTGAGGCGGGTGCGGCCGTCACCGCACTGGACGGCTACGCCATGACCCGCAAGGGCAAGGCGGGGCTGGCCGTGGGCGTCGCCCGCGCCGCCTCCTCCGTCGGCGGAACCGCCAGCGGACTGGTGGTGCTGTTCCTCCTGGGACCGCTGGCCGTGGTGGCCCTGTCGTTCAACGCCCGCGAGATGCTCGTCGTCATCCTGCTCGGATTCGTCGTGGCCTCCTCCCTCATGGGGGACAACATCCGCAAGGGTCTGATGGTCGGCGTCCTCGGACTCGTCCTGGCCACGGTCGGGGCGAGCCCCCTGACCGGGCAGAACAGGTTCACCTTCGACACGCTCGAACTCTACGACGGCATCGAGTTCATCCCGGCGCTCATCGGGTTGTTCGCGGTCAGCGAGATGCTCTACCTCGCCGCCCGATCGCTCCACGCGCGCCGCAAGGAGCGGATCTCCTACCGGGCCAAGGTCCGCGAGGAGGTCGGGGACGCCCTTCGGGGGGTCCGCGAGATCACCCGCTACCCCGCCACGCTCGGCCAGTCCAGCCTCATCGGCCTCATCCTCGGGCTCGTGCCCGGTGCCGGTACCTCCATCGCCAACTTCATCAGCTACTCCTTCGCCAAGCGCCGCTCCCGTAACGGCCGGAAGTTCGGCACGGGCCATCCCGAGGGCATCGTCGCCTCCGAGGCCTGTGACAACTCCGTGGCCAGCGCCACCCTGGTGCCGACACTGACCCTGGGCATCCCCGGCAGCGCGACGATGGCCGTGGTCCTGGCCTTCCTCTACGTCCAGGGCATCCAGCCCGGCCCCCGCATCCTGGTGACCCACGCCGGGGAGGCCTACGCGGCGGTGCTGGCGATGATCGTGGCCAGCATCCTCATCCTCCCGCTGGGAATCCTGCTGGCCAGCCCGCTCGCCCTGATCACCCGTGTGCCGCTCGGCTACATGGTCGCGACCATCCTGGTGGTCTCCCTGGCGGGCGCGTTCGCGGTGCGGTTCTCGATGTTCGACGTGGGCCTGGCCGTCGCCTTCGGCGTCCTGGGGCTGGTGCTCCGACTGAACGGCTATCCGATCATCCCACTGATCCTCGGGCTGATCCTGGGACCGCTGGCCGAGGAGAACCTCATGCGCTCCCTGGCGCTGGGCGAGAACAGCGTCGCCTACTTCTTCGGCTCGCCCACCGCGATCATCCTGTGGTGCGTGCTGGCCGCGTCCGTGGCCTACCTCCTGGTGCGTTCGCGCAAGGACGCCGCCGCGGGACGGGGCGCGGACGGCGGCGCGGAGAAGGGGGAGGCCGGGACCGGGGTCCCCGGCCCCTCCGGGCACGACGCCCCCACCGACCCCACCGATTCCGCGGGCACCGGGCACGGCACCGGTTCCGCCAACGACAACGAGGAGAGCACCGATGGCGACCACAGCCGCCCCGGCCGTGCCTGAGCACGTCAGCGCCGAGACCGGGGCCCTGGCCGCCCACGTGGCGGACGCGGCCCGCAGGGGCCTGCCGGCGGACGTGCGGGCCAAGACCGGGCTGCACGTCCTGGACACGATCGCGGCCGTCCTGTCGGGCTCCCGGCTCGAACCGGGCCGCCGGGGAGCCGCGCACGCCCGAACCCAGGGCACGGGCACGGCGACCGTCGTCGGAACGGACCTGCGGGCCGTCCCCGCGGCCGCCGCGCTGGCCAACGGCATGTCCGCCCACGCGGACGAGACCGACGACTCCCACGCGGCCTCGCTCAGCCACCCCGGCTGCGGTGTCGTCCCCGCCGCCCTGGCCGTGGCCGAGGACCTGGGCGCGTCCGGTGAGCTGCTGCTCACCGCCGTGGCCGTCGGCTACGACGTGGGCACCCGTGTGGTCATGGCGCTGGGCAGGCCTCCCGTCCTGGCCGAGGGCAGCAGTTACAGCACCCACGCCCTGGCCGGGCAGTTCGGGGCCGCCGCCGCGGCGGCGGTGCTGCACGGCCTCACCGAGGAGCAGGTGCGCTGGGCCCTGTCCTACACCGCGCAGAGCGCGGGCGGGGTGACCAGTTGGCTGCGTGACCCCAACCATGTGGAGAAGGCCTACGTGTTCGGCGGCATGCCCGCCGCCAACGGGGTGCGCGCGGTGGAACTGGTCGCCTCCGGATGCGACGGGGTCCCCGACGTCTTCAGCGGACAGCCCAACTTCCTGGACGCCCTCTCCACGAGGGTCGACCGCTCCCGCCTCGCCTCCGGGCTGGGGGAGAGGTACGAGGTCGTGCACACCAACATCAAGAAGTTCGCGGTCGGCTCGCCCGCCCAGGCGGCCGTCCAGGCCACACTGGACCTGGTCGTGGAACACGGTCTGACCGCCGACATGGTGGAGGGCGTGGAGATCACCCTGCCGCACGACCTGTGCAGGGTGGTGGACGACCGCGCCATGCCCGACATCAACGTCCAGTACCTGGTCGCGGGCACCCTCGCGGACGGGGCGTTCACCTTCGCCATGGCGCACGACACCGCGCGCATGGACGATCCCCTCATCCGCTCCCTGCGCGACCGCACCGCGTTGTCGGAGGACCGTGAGGTCAGCGGGGTCCGCTCGGCCACGGTCGCGGTCACCACCACCGACGGCCGCGAGCTGAGCCGCCACGTGGCGGCCGTGCGCGGCAGCGTGGACGACCCCATGAGCGTGGAGGAGGTCGAGAACAAGGCGGTGGACCTCGTCGAGCCCGTGCTCGGCAGAGCGCGCGCGGACGAGTTCGTCCGGCTTGTATCGTCGTTGCACAGTGTCACCGACGTGACGACGATGCGTCCGCTGCTGTGCTGACCAAGGACCACGCACATTCGTAGAAGCGTCGGCGGCGGCCTCCGTGCGGGGCCGCCGACCGGCACAGCAACAGGGAAGGTACCAAGGGAACATGTCAGGCCAGCAGGGCACGGTCCAGGCCATCGATCGCGCCGTGGCGATCCTTTCCGCCTTCTCTCCGGCCAGACCGGTGGCGAGCGTCTCGGAACTGGCGAGGGCCACGGGGCTCACACGCAGCACCACCCACCGGCTGCTGTCCACACTCGTCCAACACGGCCTCGTGGTGCAGCTACCGCGCAGCACCAGCTACTGCCTGGGCCCGCGCCTGCTCGGGCTGGCCGACACCGCCCGCACCCAGCTCTCCCTCGAACTGCACGCCGAGGAGACGATGACGGCGCTGCGCGACTTCACGGGGGAGACCGTGGGGCTGCACATCATGGACGAGACGCCGGTGCGGCGCACCATCGCCCAGGTGGAGAGCACGCTGCCGCTCCGGCGGACCTACACCGACCTCGGCGCGCCCATCCCGCCGCACCAGGGTGCGCCGGGCAAGCTGCTGCTGGCCTTCGCCTCGGAGGACCTGCGGGAGAAGGTGCTGACGCAGGACCTCCGGTCGGCCACGACCCACGCCCGGATCCCCCCGGAGGAGCTGCGGGCGGAGCTTAACCTCGTCAGGGAGCGCGGCTACGCGGCCTCCATGGAGGAGCGGGTGGCGGGTGTCGCGGGTATCGCCGCACCGGTGCGCGACCACGCGGGCGGGGTGGTCGCCGCGCTGAGTGTGAGTATTCCGGCGGTGCGCACCGACCCGCACGCCCTGGAGAAGCTGGCCCCCCGTATGGCGGAGGCCGCCATGGAGCTCTCCCACCAACTGGGGTACCGCACCGGCGAGCCCGCCGCGTAGGCGGCTTCCCCACGCGCGTCCAACGCGCCCGGCGTGGGCGTGCCCGCTCGCCCACGCCGGAGGGGTGCCCTTGGGGCGGAGCCGGAGGAAGCGCGGAACCGGTGCCGTGGAGAACACGCGCCCATCCGGCCCGAGCTCAGGCCAGCAGGGCCGCGAAGCGCCAGTCGAGCACCTCGCGCGGGGACGCCTCCGCGTCCTCGCGCGCGACCACCCGGGACCGCAGGTGCGCCAGGCGCAGGGACCCCCGCTCGGTGACCCGCTCGGTCTCGACCGTGCTGTGCAGGGTGTCGCCCTCGTACACCGGTCCCACGTGGTCGCACCCGTGCCAGCCGGTCACCGTCACGATCTCGGGGAAGGCCCGGACCGCCTGGGACAGCGCCAGCCCCACCGTGTGGCCGCCGTAGACCAGGCGGCGGTCGCCGGTGGCGGTCACGTCGTGGTGGGCGAAGGCGGTGTTGAGCGTGAGCCGGTCGAGTTCGGTCGCGCCGGAGACCACGTCGCCGCCGGGAACCGGGTGTGGACCGGCGCCCGGGTCGGGGACCGGGCCCGTGCCGCGCATCCGCGCGAGCGGGGCGGGATCCCAGCCGTGCACGGCGAGTGTGAAGTCGTCGGCGGAGGGCGCGTGCCCCAGTGCGGCCATGTCGTCGGTACGGCCCGTGGCGGCCTCGGGATCGCGCAGCGGGATCATCGCGCACCGCCAGAAGTCCAGGACCGGTCGGTTCTCCTGGTCGCGGGTGGTCACCCGCAGTCCCGCCAGGCCGGAGGGAGTACGGCCCGGCCGTGCCCGGTTCTGCTTGAGCGCCACCACCCGGGTGGACGTGGACAGGGTTTCGCCCACCGCCGGGGAGCGGCGCAGCACCAGTCCCCGGTAGAACAGGTTGGCGACCACCCGCCGGGTCACCAGCGTGGAGTGGCCGATCGCCACGTCCCACACCAGCGCCGGGTGCACCGTGCGCGTGCCCGTCACCTCACGGCTCAGCGCCGCGTCCAGAGGCAGCCGCAGCCGGTCGCCGAGGATCGACTGGTGGACGGCGGCGTGGCCGTCGGTGAGCGTCATCGGAGGTGAGGTGTCGAACACGTCGCCGACGGCCAGGTCCTCGAAGTACGGGCCGTCACCGGCGGCGGGGAACGGGATGCTCACACTGTCCTGCCTTCCTGGAGGCGCCGCGCGGGCGCGCGGCGACGGGGTCTCGGGCGAGCGGGCGCTGCGCCCCTGCCCGTAGGGTCTCGCGGCCCCGGACTCAGGCCTTCTCTCGGTCGGCGCGGGCCAGGACGCGGCGGGCGTCCAGCGCCATGGCGGCGTCGACCATCCGACCGTCCACCGACGCGGCTCCCTCACCGTCCTTCTCGGCATGTTCCAGCTGGTCGAGTACCGCGGCCGCGTGCCGGACCTCCGCGTCCAGCGGGGTGAGCATGCGCGTGGCGGTCGCGATCTGGTCGGGGTGGATCACCCACGTCCCGTCGAACCCGGCCTCCCGGGCATGCCGGACCGAGGCCCGGAAGGCCTCGTCGTCGGCGGTGCCCACGTAGGGCCCGTCGACCGCCCGCAGCCCGGCCGCGCGCGCGGCGACGATCACCGCGTCCTGCACGGCGGTCCAGCGCTGGGGGTGCAGCCCCTGGGCGCGGCCCAGCGAGGCGGCCAGGTCGGCGTATCCGATGACCAGCGCCTCCAGGCGGGACGACGCGGCGGTGGTCTCGGGGAGGGCGGCGATCCCGGCTGCCGTCTCGACCAGTGCCTGGACACCGATCCGCGGTCCCGGACCCAGCGCCGCCTCTGCGCCGGTCAGCAGGCGGTCGACGAAGGCGAGGTCGCCCGCGTCCTCCACCTTGGGCACGACCACGGTCAGCCCCGGCCGTCGGCTGGCCGCGCACATCAGAAGGTCCTGGTGACACCAGGGCGTGCCCACCGCGTTGACCCGGACGGCGGTCCGGCCGCGCGCCAGGTGGCGCAGGTAGTGCTCGGCGATGGCGCGCCCGGCGTCCTTGCGGGCCACGGGTACGGCGTCCTCCAGGTCCAGGACGACCTCGTCGACCTCCAACCCGGCGGCCTTGGCGGGCCTGCGCTCGCTGGAGCAGGGCACGCTCAGCGCGGTGCGCACCCCGGCCATGGAATCCTTGTCCACACCACTCACCTCAATATGTACGGCCATTTGGCAGACAATCTGCCAACGCATCCCTGGTGCTGTCAACAGCCTTGAGGAAATTCGCTTCCTTATGCCGTTGACACCGAAAAGCGACTGTGTAAAAAATGGCCGTACAAATCAACCCGCAGAGAGGAGCCGACATGGCCCTCGCCCGTACCCTCGCCGAGTGGGCGCACGAGCTCATGCCCACCGACACCGACCACGCCCTGGCACGTCGCTCGCTGCACGACACACTCGCCGTCACCCTCGCCGCCCGTGACCACGGCCTCCTCCGCCTCACCCGGGGCCTGCCCGAGGAGGCCCGCTGGGCGGCGGTCGGCCACGTACTCGACTTCGACGACCTGCACCTTCCCTCCACCGCGCACATCAGCGTCGTGTGCGTGCCCGCGGCCCTCGCCGTCGGTGGCGGTGAACGCGCCTACCTGGCCGCCGCCGGGGTCATGGCCCGTCTGGGCGCCGCCCTGGGCTGGCGGCACTACACCAGTGGCTGGCACGCCACATGCACCGCCGGAGCCCCCGCGGCCGCGGCGGGGGCCGCCGTCGCCCTCGGGCTCTCCCCCCGGCGGACGGCCACCGCCATGGCCCTCGCCGTCCCCGCCGCCGGAGGCGTACAGCGGGCCTTCGGCACCGACGCCAAGTCCCTGCAGGTCGGCTTCGCCACACACGCCGGCGTCCGTGCCGCCCGCCTGGCCGCCGCCGGAGCCGAGGCCGACCCCAGCGCCCTCGACCAGTGGTTCTCCCTGGTGGGAGGGGACGCCGCGGCCCTGGAACCACAGGCCCTCCCGGTTTCGGGCGAGGCTGTTCCCGGAGGCCTGGCCACCAAGATCCACCCCTGCTGCTACGCCATGCAGCGCCCCATCGAGACCGTTCGGAACCTGCCCGGGCCGCCCGAGCTGGACCCGGCAAGGGTGGAGAAGGTCGTGGTCGAGGCACCCGAGGCCACCCTGCACCCGCTCATCCACCACCGCCCCACCACCGGCCTCCAGGCCAAGTTCAGCCTGGAGTACGCCGTCGCCGCCGCCCTCCTGGACGGCCACCCCGGCTTCGCCTCCTTCACCGACGACGCGGTCCGCCGCCCCGAGGCCGAACGCCTGGCAGGCGCGGTCACCGTCCGCACCACCGACGGGGGCGGGGGCCTGCTCGACGGCTCCACGACCGTCCACGTGCACACCGTCGACGGCGCGTCCCACACCCGCACCCTCGACCTGCCCGCGGGCGCGCCGGAACGCCCCGCCACCGACGCCGAGCTCGCCGCCAAGTTCGCCGACTGCGGCCCCGACGTCCCCGGCCTGCTGAAGGAGACCGCCTGGGACACGGCGGCCGACCTGCTCCGCGCCCACCTCCCGGAGGACCCGTGAACCACCGACCGCTGGACGGCGTCACCGTCGTCAGCCTCGAACAGGCCGTCGCCGCCCCCTTCGCCACCCGCCAGCTCGCCGACCTGGGCGCGCGCGTCATCAAGGTCGAGCGCCCAGGTACCGGAGACTTCGCCCGCCGCTACGACGAGGTGGTCCACGGCCAGGCCAGCTACTTCGTCTGGCTCAACCGCTCCAAGGAGTCCCTCACACTCGACCTCAAGGCCGAGGAGGGCGCACGGATCCTGCACCGGCTGCTGGAGGACGCCGACGTCTTCGTGCAGAACCTCGCCCCCGGCGCGGCCGCACGCCTGGGCCTGGGCGCCCCCGCCCTCACCGTCCGCCATCCCGGGCTGGTGTGCTGCGACCTCTCCGGCTACGGCAACGACGGGCCTTGGGCGGACCGCAAGGCCTACGACGCCCTCGTCCAGGCCGAGGCCGGGCTCATGGCCGTCACCGGTACCCCCGACACCCCGGCCAAGGTCGGTGTCTCCGTGGCCGACGTCGCCGCGGGCATGTACGCCTACTCCGGCATCCTCGCCTCCCTCTACACCCGCGCCACCACCGGGACCGCGCCCCCCGTGGAGGTCGCCCTCTTCGAGGCCCTCGCCGAGTGGATGTCCGCGCCTTCCCTCTACACCCGCCACGGGAGAGCGGCCCCGGGCAGGGTCGGCGCCGAACACGCCACCATCGCCCCCTACGGCCCCTTCGACTGCGCCGACGGCGGCACGGTCCTCATCGCCGTCCAGAACGAACGCGAGTGGGCGTCCCTGTGCGGCCGGTTCCTCAAGCGCCCCGAACTCACCGACGATCCCCGCTTCGAGCGCAACTCCGCCCGCGTGGCCCACCGCGACGAGCTCAACGCCCTGATCCGCGAACGCTTCGCGCGCCTGACCGCCGACGAGGCCACCACCCTGTTGGACGCCGCCTCCATCGCCAACGCCCGCCTCAACTCCGTCGGCGAGTTCAACGAACACCCCTCCCTGGAGGGGCGCGAACGCTGGCGGGACGTGGACGTTCCCGGCGGCCGGACCCGCGCCCTGCTGCCCCCGGCCTCCCTGGGCGGTGTCGAACCGCGCATGGACCCGGTCCCCGCGCTGGGTGAACACACCGACGCCGTCCTGAACGGCATCGGATACGACGACGACACCATCGCGCGCCTGCGCGCCGAAGGCACCATCTGAGAGGCACACCGTGAACGAACTCGACCCCGACGAACAGCTCGTGGTGGACACCGTCGCCGACTTCGTCGACAACGAGGTGCGCCCCGTGGCCCGCGAACTCGAACACGCCGACACCTACCCGGCAGAGCTCATCGAGCGGATGAAGGAGCTGGGCGTCTACGGCCTGGCCGTCCCCGAGGAGTTCGGCGGCACACCCGTGTCCATGCCCTGCTACGTCCATGTCACCGAGGAACTCGCGCGAGGATGGATGAGCCTGGCCGGGGCCATGGGCGGGCACACCGTCGTCGCCAAGCTCCTCACCGAGTTCGGTACCGACGACCAGCGCGAGCACTACCTGCCGCGGATGGCCACCGGCGAGCTGCGCGCCACCATGGCCCTGACCGAGCCCGGGGGCGGTTCCGACCTGCAGGCCATGACCACCGTCGCCCGTCGTGACGGGGACGGCTACGTCGTCAACGGCACCAAGACGTGGATCACCAACTCCCGCCGCTCCGGACTCATCGCGCTGTTGTGCAAGACCGACCCCGAGGCCCGGCCCCGCCACAGCGGCATGTCGATCCTCCTGGTCGAGCACGGTCCCGGCCTGACCGTCTCCCGTGACCTTCCCAAGCTCGGCTACAAGGGGGTGGAGAGCTGCGAACTGTCCTTCACCGACCACCGCACCGGTCCCGACGCGCTCCTCGGAGGAAAGGAGGGACAGGGCTTCCGGCAGATGATGAAGGGACTGGAGACCGGGCGGCTCCAGGTGGCGGCCCGTGCTCTCGGCGTCGGCCGGGCCGCCCTGGAGGACTCCCTGCGCTACGCCCAGCAGCGCGAGTCCTTCGGCAGACCCATCTGGAAGCACCAGGCCGTGGGCAACTACCTCGCCGACGGCGCCGCCGGGCTGGAGGCGGCACGCCAGCTCACCCTGTACGCGGCGCGCCGCCACGAGGGCGGTCTGCGCTGTGACATGGAGGCCGGGATGGCCAAGCTCGTCGCCTCCGAGACCGCCATGGAGGTCGCCCTCAACGCGGTACGCGTCCACGGCGGGTACGGCTACTCGACCGAGTTCGACGTCGAGCGCTACTTCCGCGACGCGCCGCTGATGATCGTGGGGGAGGGCACCAACGAGATCCAGCGCGACGTCATCGTCCGCCAGCTGGTGGAACGGCACGGCGCCGACTGACCGCGTCCCGCCCGACCACGGTCCTCCGCGCAGCGGGGACAATGGGGGAAAGGCACACGGGAAGCAGGGGTCGGGGCGGATGACGGTCAGCAACGGGCAGTCGGCCTACCAGGTGGTCGCGCGGGAACTGCGCGCGACCGTCCTGCGGCGTGACGCCGAGGACGCCTCCCCCCTGCCCACCGAGGCCGAACTCGCCCGCCGGCACGGGGTCAGCCGTCAGACCGTCCGGCGGGCCTTCCAGGACCTGGTCGCCGAGGGTCTGGTGCACCGGGTCCGGGGCAGGGGGACCTTCCCCGCACGCGAGGGTGGCCGTTACCTGCGCCAGTTCGGGTCCATCGACGACCTCATGGCCCTGTCCGAGGACACCCGCATGCGGGTGCTGCGACCGCTGCGCCGACGCGTGGACATCGACAGTGCCGGGCGGCTGCGCCTGGACTCCGACGCCGTCCACACGGTGGAGTTCGTCCGCGAGCACGGCGGACAGCCGTTCTGCGTGACGACGGTGCACCTGCCCCCGGCGGTGGGAGCCCTGCTCGGCGACGTCCCCGACCTGACCGAGGAGGGGCGCACCAGCGCGGTCACCGTCATCGGCCTGCTGGACCCGCGTCTGGAGCATCCCATCGCCGAGGCCGAGCAGAGCATCACCGCCTTCGGCGCCACCGGGGACGTGGCCCGCGACCTGGGCTGTGAGCCCGGGCGCCCGCTGCTGCGGGTGGACCGCACCTACCTGGACGTGGCCGGAACCCCCGTGGAGCTGGCCACCAGCTACTTCCTGCCCGAGCACTACTCCTACCGCGTACGTCTGCGCCGCACCGCCCACTGACCGGGTCCGGCTGTGCCAGGCGTTCGGACGGCCACGACGCCTGCCGCCGCGCGAGGCAGCGCGCCCATGGGGCGCCACTCAGTCGGCGGGGAGCAAACGGACACGGCCGCCGTCGGCCCGGGCGTAGACCTTGTGCGGGCTGTCGCCGTCCGTGTCCACATCGGTGACGACCTCACCGCTGCCGGAGGCGTCCACGTCGTAGGCGGCCTCGGGCAGTTCCAGCGTCGCGGACCCCTGCTCCGTGGTCACCCAGACGTCGTCGGGAGCACTGATGAAGGACACGTCGATCCTTCCGTTCCCGGTACTGGCCCTCAGGCTGGGCGAGCGCACCCCGCCGGCGCGCAGGTCCCCCTCCTCACTGCTCATGATGAGGGGACCGGAGACCCTCTGCACGTTCACCGACCCCTCGACGGTGCTGACCGCCAGCGGTTTTCCGAACGCGGTGGCCTCGACACTGCCGTCGCCGCCATCGACGGTCAGCGAGATGCCCTCGGGGACGAGTACCTCGTAGCGGACGTGGCATTCCTCCCCCTGGCCGCACTTGAACAGCAGTGACAGGGTTTCCCCGTTGAGCCCCCAGGTGGCACCGGGTCTGCCGATGACGGACCGGTCCGACACCCAGCGCTTCACCTGGATCTCGTTCTTCTGCGTGGGGGTCACCTCCAGGTCGCCGTTGTCCACCATGATCGTGAGCTGGTCCGACCCCGGCATGAAGGAGCGCTCCTCCAGTTCGGGATCCTCAGCGGGGGAGGCGCATCCGCACATGAGCAGCAGGGCCACCACGACCGCCAGCAGGGTACGGGCGGTGATCCTCGCGGCCATGGGGCCTCCTCGGCACGGGGCGGCGGCGAGTCCGGTCACGCGGTCGGCTTGCCTGACAGCCGGGGCCGACCAGGTGCTCCGCGGACGACCGCCGTGACGCGGGACCGGGGCGGACAGTGGATGCCCGATACCCACCGTAGCCAAACCCGGCCGTTCTTGCCCGGGAGCCGCGGGCTCGTTTTTCGCGATGCGGCCGGGGTAGTGGGCGAAAGCGGCCCCGGAGGGCAGCGCGCTCCCAGGGGCTGGACACGGCCGACCATGACCAGCGTGACATCAGGGGGAATCATGAGGGCAGTGGTGTGGAACGGTACGAGGGACGTCAACACCGTGAACGTCCCCGACCCCCGAATCGAGGAACCCGGGGACGCGGTCATCCGGGTCACCAGCTCGGGCCTGTGCGGATCGGACCTGCACCTGTACGAGGTGCTCGGCCCCTTCATGAACCCGGGAGACGTACTCGGGCACGAACCCATGGGCGTGGTCGAGGAGGTCGGCAGCGGCGTGACCTCCCTCGTCCCCGGCCAGCGGGTCGTCGTCCCCTTCCAGATCTCCTGTGGCGAGTGCGTCATGTGCCGGAGCGGACTACAGAGCCAGTGCGAGAACACCCAGGTGAAGGATCAGGACATGGGTGCGGCACTCTTCGGCTACAGCAAGCTCTACGGCTCGGTGCCCGGCGGGCAGGCCGAGTACCTGCGGGTCCCGCGCGCCGACAACACCGCGATCCCCGTCCCCCCCGAGGGGCCCGACGACCGCTACGTGTACCTCTCCGACGTGCTGCCGACCGCCTGGCAGGCCGTTCGCTACGCCGACGTGCCCAAGGGCGGGTCGGTGGCGGTGCTGGGCCTGGGTCCGATCGGTGACATGTGCTGTCGGGTCGCCCGGCACCTGGGCGCGGAACAGGTGTTCGGCGTGGATCCGGTGCCCGAGCGGCGCGCGCGTGCCGCCTCCCGCGGAGCGGAGGTCTTCGACTCCTCCGAGGGCACCGACGACCTGGTCCAGGAGATCCGCGACCGTACTGAGGGACGCGGCCCGGACGCGGTCATCGACGCGGTCGGGATGGAGGCGTCGGGGCACGGTTCGGCCAAGTTCGCCCAGCGGCTGGCCTCGTTCTTGCCCAAGGGCACCGCGGCCAAGATGATGGAGACGGCGGGTGTGGACCGGTTGACCGCCCTACAGACCGCCATCGACATGGTGCGGCGCGGCGGGACCGTGTCGCTGATCGGTGTCTACGGGGGCATGGCCGACCCGATGCCGATGCTGACGCTCTTCGACAAGCAGATCCAGCTGCGGATGGGGCAGGCCAACGTGCGCCACTGGGCGCCGGAGATCCTGCCGCTGCTGGACGACGCCGACCGCTTGGGTGTGGAGGACTTCGCCACCCACCACCTGTCCCTGGACGAGGCGCCGCACGCCTACGAGAAGTTCCAGAAGAAGGAGGACGGCGTGTTCAAGGTGCTCTTTCGCCCCTGACCGTCCCGGAGGCGGGCCGCCGGGGGAAGGAAAGCGTTCACCGGGCCGGGTCCTCGTGGATACGGGCGAGGCCGCCGCCCGGGAAACGGCGCGGGCCCCGCGGAGCAGGCGCTCCACGGGGCCCGTCCTCCGTCCGAGGCCTCAGTTCTCCAGGGCCTCCTGGATCAGCGGGACGATCCCGTCCAGCGCGTAGGAGGTGCCCAGGGCCGAGCCGCTGGAGAAGGCGTTGGCCAGCTCCGTGTCGTCCAGGATGATCATGCGGCCGTCCTCGGCGGAGGGGACGCTCTGTAGGACCGGGTCCTCGTGCAGGAACTCCGCGGTGCCGCCGATGGGGAAGACGACGGTCAGGTCCGCGTCCAGGACCTCGACCATTTCCGGGCTCAGGTCCGCGTAGAACGCGCCGTCGGCCATGTCCACGACCTCGGACTTGTACTGGAACCCGAGGTCCTGGAGCAGGTCCACCCGTGAGTCGCCGGGGACGTAGGCGCCGTACTGGCCGTCGTAGTACGCGCCGACCGCGATGGTCGTGTCCGCGAACTCGGGGTTGTCCGCGCTGATCCGGGCGAAGCGGTCCTCCAGCTCCCCGATGACCTCCCCGCCCCGCTCCTCCTCGCCGAGCACCTGGGCGACCTGGCGGGTCTGCTCCTGCCAGGTGGTGCCGTAGGTGACCTCCACACCGGGCGGCGGGCCGACCACCGGGGCCACCGGAGACAGCAGGTCGTGGCGCTCCTGGCTGTTGTCGGAGCGGGTGTCGAGGATGACGTCGGGCTCCAGGGAGGCGGTCGCCTCCAGGTTCGGTTCCATGGTGCCGAGCTTGACCGGCTCCTCATCGAGCAGGTCGGCGGCCCAGGGGCCCACGCCCGTGCCGCCGTAGCCCTGCCAGTCGGCCACACCGACCGGCTGCACGCCCAGCGCGAGCGCGGTCTCGGCGTCGGACCAGCCCAGGGCGGCGACGTTGACGGGCCTGTCCTGGATCTCCACGTCGCCGTACAGGGTCTCGACGGTGACCGGGAAGCCCGCGGCGGTCTCGCCGTCCGAACCGCCCTGTCCGGAGTCGGTGGTCTGGCCGCCGCAGGCGGCGAGCAGCAGGAGGGACAGCGCACCGGCGGCGATCGAGCCGCCGCGGGTCAGCGGACCGCGGTTCATGGGGCCTCATTCGGTCGGGGTGATGAGCTTAGCCTTGCCTAAGCAAGAGCCATAGTGGGGGAGTCGGCGGAGTTGTGCAAGCCCGGGCGGAGGTGGTGCGGGTGCTTCCAGAGCGCCCGCTTGCGGATATTCATGGCACTTCTTCGCCGGTAGGCGGTGACCTGCGAGGAAATGTGGAGTGGCAAGGGTCACGCGTGCGCGAAGTGGGCGGCCGGGGCGCAGGAGTGCGGTCGCGCCGCCGCGTTCCTACGGGTAGGCCTCCACGCCGTGGCGCCAGTAGCCGATGAAGGCGATGTCGTCCTTGGGTATGCCGTGTTCGCGTACCAGGGTGCGGCGTAGTCCGGTGGGTAGGGCGTTCTCTCCGGCCACGAAGCAGTAGGGGCGTCCCTTGGGCAGTTCGGCCTGGCTCGCGGTCCTCAGGGCCAGTTGTCCGGGTACCGCGTGGGGGTCGGTGCGGGGCAGCCAGCGCACCTCCACCCCGGCAGGGGCCCGCACCGGGCGGACGTCGTCGGCGGAGGGCACTTCCAGAAGCGCCTGTCCCCTCAGGTCCTCGGGGGCCTGTTCGAGGATGGAGAGCAGGGCGGGCACGGCGCTCTCGTCGCCCACCAGCAGCTGCCAGTCGGTGCCCTCCGGCGGCGTGTAATAGGCCCCCTCCGGATACAGCCCCAGCTCGTCGCCCTCACGGGCGCCCAACGCCCACACCGAGGCGGGGCCGGCGTCCCCGTGCGCGACGAACTCGATGTCCATCTCCGGTGTCTCTGGGTCGAAGCGGCGGACGGTGTAGTTGCGCACATGCGGGCGCAGGTCGTCGGGCATGGCGCGGAACTCGGCCACCCACCCGTCGTCCTCGGTGGCGGCGGGCATGTGCAGCCTGTCCTGGCCCGGCCTGGCGAAGAAGATCCTCGTGCACTGGTCCCGGCCCAGGAACTCGAACTCGGCCAGCTCCGCACCGGTGAGCGTCACCGTGAGGAAGTGGTCGGTGGTGCGCTCGGTGCGCGCCACCCTGGCCCGGATCATGGTGCGGTGGCTCGGGTGCTTGATGCGCAAGGCGGCGGCTCCTTCGGTCGGTCCTGGTCTGCTGGTCCCGCGGTCCCCGGAGGCGGTGTTCGCCACCAGGCCTGGAAAGGTTAGCCTAACCAAGGTCAGTGTGACGTGTGCAAGCCCGGGTGGGGGAACCTCCGCCGGCCCCAGCTAGCCTGGCCCGGGGCACGACACGGTAGGAGAGAACATCGGATGAGTACACGTCTGCATGAGGCAGAGCGCTCCGCGCCGAGGGGACGCGCCGCGTGAGCGCCGCCACCGGCACCCCCTCCACAGGGAAGCCCCGACCGGCCGCGGCCGCCCCGGCCGTCCCCGACAGCGTGCGCGCTCTGCGCGGACGCACCCTGCGGCGCAACCGCGCTCACGTCTCCCTCGGCGTGGTCCTGCTCTCCCTGCACCAGGTCGCCGAGGCCCTCGTCCCCGTCGCCATCGGCCTGACCATCGACTGGGCCGTCGTCCCCGGCGACGTGCGCGCCCTGACGGTGTGCGTCGCGGGCATGGCGGTGCTCTTCACCGTCCTTGCCCTGGCCTACCGCACCGGTTCGCGCTTCTCCCTGCGCGCCATGGAGAACGAGGCCCACCTGCTGCGCGTGGAGGCGGCCCGCCGCGCCCTGGATCCGCGCGGTGAGCGCAGCGGCCTGCGCGCGGGCGAGGTGTTGTCAGTGGCCACCTCCGACGCCGAACAGGCCGCCCAGTACGTGCGCGCCTGGTCCGCGGCCATCGCCGTCGTGGTCGCCATCGCCGTCGCCACCGTCGCCCTGCTGGCCGTCGACGTCCCCCTCGGCATCGGCGTGCTCGTCGGCGTCCCCCTGCTCATGCTCCTGTTGCGCTTTCCCGCCGCCCGCATCACCCGGCGCAGCGAGGCCAAGCAGGCAACCGCCGCCGGGGCCACGGCTCTGGCCACCGACCTGGTCAGCGGGCTGCGCGTCCTGATGGGCATCGGCGCGCGGCACAACGCCGCCGCCCGCTACCGCGCGGCCAGCGACCGTGCCCTGGAGGCCTCGGTCGGCGCCGCCGCCAGCAACGGCCTCTACCGGGGCCTGGTCACCGCCGCCAGCGCCGTCTTCCTCGCCTGCGTGGCGGGCACGGCCGGGTGGATGGCGCTCAACGGCCGCATCAGCGTCGGCGAGCTCGTCATCGTCATCGGCCTGGCCCAGTTCCTGGCCGAACCCGTCCAGGGCCTGGGCATGGTCGGTCAGCTGTTCGCCACCGCCCGTGCCTCCGCCCAGCGGCTGGTGCGCCTGCTCAACGCGCCCGACGCCGTCACCCCCGGCGACCGCGTCTGCGAGGGCGAACCGGTCGTAGCCCTGTCCGGGGTCGGCTACCGCACTCTGCGCGACGTGGACCTCGAACTCGCCCCGGGCGAGCTGGTGGGCGTCCTCACCACCGATCCCCGCGACGCCGAGGCACTGCTGGAGCTGCTCTCGGGCCGGGCCGGCCCCGAGCTGGCACAGGGCGCGCTCACGGTGGGCGGCACCCCCTTGCACGAGCTCAGCCTGGACGCCCTGCGCGGCACGGTCCTGGTGGAGGAGCACGGCGCGACCCTGTTCGAGGGCACCCTGGGCTCCAACCTGGCCAGCGGGGCCGGGGCGGACGAGGACCGGCTCCTGCGCGCCCTGCGGGCGGCCGCCGCCGAGGACCTGGTCAGCGGTCACCCCGACGGCCTGGACCGGCCGGTCGCCGACCGCGCCGCCAACCTCTCCGGCGGCCAGCGCCAGCGCGTGGCCCTGGCCCGCGCCCTGGTCGCCGACCCTCCCGTGCTGGTGCTGCACGACCCCACCACCGCCGTGGACGCGGTCACCGAGGAGGCCATCGCCCGGGGCGTGCTCGCGGCACGGGCGGAGCGGGTCCCTGCCGGAGCGACCCTGGTCGTGGCCAACAGCCCGGCGCTGCTGGCCCGCGCCGACCGCGTCGTGGTGCTGGCCGAAGGACGGGTCCACCGCACGGGAACGCACACGCGCCTGGTCGAAGAGGACCGGCACTACGGAGAGGCGGTACTGCGATGAGCACGTCTGTGGAGGCGTCCGCGGACGGGCACGGCGAGCTGCTCCCCACCGCCTCGACCCGTCGCACCTGGGCCGTGCTCGAAGACGGGGTACGCCGCGCCGGCTGGGGCGCTCCGCTGGCCCTGGCCACCGTGCTCGCGGGCAGCGCCGCCGGGCTGGTCGCCCCCTGGGTGCTGGGCCGGATGGTCGACGACATCTCCTTGGGCAGGGGACTGGAGACCGTGCTGTTCTCGGCCGTCCTGATCGCGGTGACGGGAGCGCTCGGCGGTCTGCTGGTGGGCGTGGGCAGCTGGCTGGTCAGCCGGGTGGGCGAGACCGTCCTGGCCCGCCTGCGCGAGCGCGTCATGGACCGCGTGCTACGCATGCCCGCCGCCCGCTTGGAACGGGTCCGTATCGGTGACCTGCTCTCCCGCGTCGGCGACGACGTCGCCGTGGTCACCACGAGCATCGCCCGCACCGGCCCCGACGTAGTCGTGGCCCTGGCCACCGTGCTGTTGACCGCTGTGGGCATGACCGCCCTGGACTGGCGTCTGGGACTGGCCGGGATGCTCTCCCTGCCGGTGTACGTGCTGGCGGTGCGCTGGTACCTGCCGCGCTCGGGCCCCTACTACGCCCGCGAACGGATCGCCATGGGCGAGCGCTCGCACGCGATGATGGGCGCCCTGCGCGGGCGGGGCACCGTGCGCGCCTACCGGTTGGAGGACGAGCACGAGGGCCGCGTCTCCGACCGGTCCCGCGACGCCATGGACATCACGGTCGCGGTGTTCCGGCTGTTCACCCGGTTCGGCTCCCGGCTCAACGGCGCCGAGTGCGTCGGACTGACCGCGGTGCTGGTGACCGGGTTCTGGCTGGTGCGCGGCGAGCTGGCCACCGTCGGCATGGTCACCGCCGCCGCCCTGTACTTCCACCGCCTGTTCGGCCCGATGATATTCCTGGTCATGAACTTCAACGAGGTGCAGTCGGCCGGTGCGAGCCTGGCCCGCCTGGCAGGGGTGGCCGACCTGCCGGGGGAGGAGGACCCGGAGGCGGAGGAGGGGCCGGCGGGTTCCTCGGTGCGGGTCGAGAGGGTCACCCACTCCTATGGCACCGGCGGCCCGCCCGCCCTGGAGGAGGTGTCGCTGGAGGTCGCCCCGGGTGAGCGCGTGGCCCTGGTCGGGGCCAGCGGCGCGGGCAAGACCACCCTGGCCGCCCTGGTCAGCGGACTGCGCACGCCCACCTCCGGGACCGTGTACCTGGGCGGGATCCCCCTGGACGAGCTGGGGGAGCGTCGGGTGCGCGAACACGTCTTCCTCATCAGCCAGGAGACCCACGTGTTCGCCGGAACCCTGATGGAGGACCTGCGCCTGGCTCGGGCCGGAGCCGCCGTGGCCGAGGCGGAGGCCGCTCTGGAGGCGGTCGGCGCCCTGGAGTGGGTGCGCGCCCTGCCCGGCGGTCTGGAGACGGTGGTCGGCGAGGGCGGGTACGCCCTGACCGCCGAGCAGGCCCAGCACCTGGCCCTGGCCCGGCTGGTACTGGCGGACCCGGACGTGGCCGTCCTGGACGAGGCCACCGCCGAGGCGGGCAGCTCGGGCGCCCGGCGCCTGGAGCGGGCCGCCGCCGCGGCCACGGCCGGACGAACGACCCTGGTGGTGGCGCACCGGCTGACCCAGGCCGAAACGGCCGACCGGGTCGTGGTCATGGACCGGGGTCGGGTCGTCGAGCAGGGCGCGCACGCCGACCTGGTCGCCGCCGGAGGCCGCTACGCGCTCCTGTGGCGCAGTTGGCAGGGCGCGCCGGACGACGACGAACTCGTGCGCTGACCGGCGGGTCCGTCCCGGTTCCAGGAGGGGAGGCCCGTGCCGGAGGGCGACGGGCCCGGGGACGGCTCAGTCCATGGCGGCCCTGCCGTGGCGCCAGTAGCCGATGAAGGCGATGTCGTCCTTGGGTATGCCGTGTTCGCGTACCAGGGTGCGGCGTAGTCCGGTGGGTAGGGCGTTCTCTCCGGCCACGAAGCAGTAGGGGCGTCCCTTGGGCAGTTCGGCCTGGCTCGCGGTCCTCAGGGCCAGTTGTCCGGGTACCGCGTGGGGGTCGGTGCGGGGCAGCCAGCGCACCTCCACCCCGGCAGGGGCCCGCACTGGGCGGACGTCGTCGGCGGAGGGCACTTCCAGAAGCGCCTGTCCCCTCAGGTCCTCGGGGGCCTGTTCGAGGATGGAGAGCAGGGCGGGCACGGCGCTCTCGTCGCCCACCAGCAGCTGCCAGTCGGTGCCCTCGGAGGGCAGGTAGCACACGCCGTCGACGAGCAGTCCGACCTCGTCGCCGGAGACGGCTCGGGAGGCCCAGGCCGAGGCGGGGCCGGCGTCCCCGTGGTCGACGAACTCGATGTCCATCTCCAGCGCGTCGGCGTCGAACCGCCGGATCGAGTAGCTGCGCACGTGCGGCTGACGGCTCGGGGGCATCGCGTAGAGCTGCTCCACCCACCGTTTGTCGGCGTCCGTGGGCATGTGCAGTCGGCCCTGCCCCTCACGGGGGAGGAAGAGGCGCACGAACTGGTCCCGGCCGAGGAAGTCGAAGTCGGCCAGCTCCGCGCCGCCCAGGGTCACGGTGACGAAGTGCTTGCTCAGGCGCTCGGCCCGCACCACGCGGGTACGGATCATCGCGCGGCGGCCGGGCTGTTCGATACGCACGGGACCTCTTTCTTCCTCACCTGGACATACGGGCGGAAAACGCCCTGAGGTGAGGTTAGCCTCACCAACGCCGTTCCGTCGAAGCGGTGACGTGCGGAGCTTGCGCCCCTCCTGGTTTCTCGGGAGATCCCGCTCTGTGCCCGTCGGAAGAAAGCGCGTTCTGATACGCACTGCTTCCAGCGCGTTACCGCGATCGGCTGCGGTGCGTGGGCCGTACGCCGACGGGAGTGGCCCCCGCTCCACGGCCTCACCAATCCCGCCGACTGAGAGGGCCCCGACGAACGCACCGACGGCACCACCCCTCAGAGCCCTGGCGGCCACTGGCGGACCGGTCCTCACGGCGGCTTCCCTGGTCGTCCCTTGGCCGCGCAGGCGTCGCATGCGGATGCCAACGGCCGTCGTGCGTTCCTCGATACCCCAGAAGTAGATCTACACCGTAAAGGCAGTAGTTGTTCTTCTTGTTCCAGAGGGAGGAACGTACCCCCGATGCCATGTGGACCGATACAAGAAGCATCCGGCGAGCGCCCGGAACCAGAACGGCGGTGTCCCCGGGTCGGGGCGGACCCGGATTGTCGTACCCGCGGCGGACGATCGGCGCATGACACAGGGATCACACAGGCACCACGCCATCGACTACCTGGAGCTCACGGTCACCGACCTGGACCAGGCGCGGAGCTTCTACTCCGAGGCCTTCGGATGGCGGTTCAACGACTACGGGCCGCAGTACACGGGGATCCAGAACCCGCGGAGCGCGGACGCACCCGAGGTGGGCGGCCTCGCCCTGGGCGAGCAGGTGCGGCCGGGCGGCCCCTTCGTGCTGCTGTACTCCACCGACCTGGACCGGTCCGCCGAGGCCGTGGAGGCCGCGGGCGGGCGCGTGGTGAAGGGCCCCTACGCCTTCCCGGGCGGGCGCCGCTTCCACTTCACCGACCCCAGCGGCAACGAACTGGGTGTCTGGGCCGAGGACTAGCTGTACTGACCACGGAGGTTAGGAACACCCGCCCCGCCTGACACACGTAAAGAGGGCCTTCGGTATCGGTGTGGATTGCGAGATCTGCACCGACCACCGGAAGGCCCTCGATGGCTCACATTACCCATGCCAACGCCAAACTCACGCCCGCAGGGCACCTGGCCCTGGCCCGCTGCGTGGTCGAGGACGGCTGGCCGTTGCGACGGGCCGCCGAACGCTTCCAGGTAGCGGTCACCACCGCCCATCGGTGGGCCAGCCGCTACCGCGCCCTGGGGCAGGCCGGGATGGTCGACGCCTCCAGCCGCCCGGCCCGCTCACCCCGGCGTACCCCCACCCAACGCGAGCGCCGGGTGGTCAAGCTGCGCTAATTCCTCACCGAGCCTGGTCTGGGCTACCGGTGCCGGCCGGAGGGGGCGGGCGGGGCGGTGGACTCCGGCGGCTGAGCGGGTGGGGGCTGAGCACCGATACCAGGAAGCCCGGCGACCTCGCGTGCCTCACGCGTCCCGGCCCGGGTCAACGCCCCCGTCGACCGGAGACCGCGCGACCTGGTCCGTTGGACCAAACCGCCCCGGCTGACGGTGTGGGCCCTCGCTGCTCCTGGTCGGCGGGGAGGGCCCGCTCCCGGTCAGGGCCGCGGGGCCTCCCCGGGACCACAGCCGCAGGCGGCGTCCTCCTCCGCGGCCGGGCTTCGCCGCTCCAGCAGGACCGTGTCCCGCCACCGGCCGTCCAGGCGGGCGATGCGCTCGCGCACGCCCACGGTCCGGTATCCGGCGGAGTGGTGCAGGGCCAGGCTGGCCTTGTTCTCGGGGAAGACCGAGTTCTGTAGCATCCACAGCCCTCCCGCGTCGGCCTCAGTGACCTGCCGGTGGACCAGAGCCTTGCCCACGCCCCGGCCCCGGGCGTCCTGGGCCACGTGGACCGACGTCTCGGCGACACCGGAGTAGGCCTTGTGGGGGGAGACCGGGGCGGCGGCGGCCCATCCCACCACCCGCCCCTCGTGCTCGGCGACCCACCGGTGCCCGGGAAGCCACCTGGCGAGCAGGTCCTCGGCCTCGGGTACCTCGGTCTCGAAGGCGGCTTCGCCGGTGGCGATGCCCTCGGCGTAGACGCGGCGCACCTCGGGCAGGTCGTCCTCGCCCATGGCGCGCACGGTCACGTCGTCGGGCAGGTCGGTGGGGCAGCACGGACGCGCGGAGAGCAGTCCCATGACGGCGTCGGCGGCGTGCGGCAGGCCCGTGCAGCAGGCCGGGTTGATGGCGACGCGGGTGGAGGTGCCCGCTCGGGTCAGGGTCACGAAGCCGACTTCGGAGAGCTTGCGCAGGTGGTGGGAGGCGGTCGGCTGGCGGATCCCCACCGCTCGGGCGAGTTCGCCCACGCTGATCGCTCCCGGATAGGCGGCGACGGTGTGCAGCAGGCGCACGCGCATCGGCTCGGCCAGGCAGGCGAACCAGGCGGCGTAGGTCTCGGCCTCCCGTGCGGGGAGCGTTTCGGGTACGGGTGCTGGGGCGGAGCTCGTCGTGGCCATGCCCCTATTATCAGCGACGATCTATATCGATGGAAGTCGATGTTGCATTCATCGACCAGTGTCTATATGGTTCTGATTTATAGACGTCAATCGATGAAGGGGTGCGTCATGGTGGAAGAGCGTCCGGTCGTGGTGATCGGAGCCGGCCCTTCGGGGCTGGCCGCGGCGGCGGAGCTGACCGAGCGCGGACTGCCCGCCCTGGTCCTGGAGAGGGGGACCGCCGCGGGGGCGGCCGTCAGCGAATGGGGCCACGTGCGCCTGTTCTCCATGTGGCGCGACCTGGTCGACCCGGCAGCGGAGAAGCTGCTCGCCGCCAGCGGGTGGCGGCGCCCCGCCGACGAGGGCTGTCCGACCGGCCAGGAGTGGGTCGAGTCCTACCTGGCCCCGCTCGCCGAGGCCCTCGGCGAGCGGGTCCGCTTCGACGCAGAGGTCACCGGCGTCAGCCGCCGGGGCCGGGACCGGGTGGTCGACGCCGGGCGCGGCGAACAGCCCCTCACCGTGCGGGTGCGCGGCGCGCACGGGGAGGAGCGGATCCTGGCCCGCGCGGTCGTGGACGCCTCCGGTACCTGGGGCTCGCCCAACCCGGCGGGCGGGGACGGCCTGCCCGCGCTGGGCGAGAGCGCCGCCGGAGAGCGGATCTCCTACCGTGTTCCCGACCTGAGCGTCGAAGGCACCCGTATCCGCTACGCCGGACGCACCACGGCCGTTGCCGGGAGCGGGCACTCGGCTCTGACCGCGCTGGTGGCCCTGGCCGCTCTGGCCGAGGAGGACCCGGGCACCAAGGTGGTGTGGGTACTGCGCCGCGGCGGGATCGGCGACTCCTTCGGCGGGGGAGCGGGTGACCAGCTCGCCGCACGCGGCGCACTCGGGCAGCGCGCCCGCGAGGCCGTCGAGGCTGGCCGCATCCGGGTGGTCACCGGGTTCCGCACCGCTGAGATCCGCTCGGAGGAGGGGCGCCTGGTGTTGGTGGACGAAGCTGGACGCGCGCTGGAGCCGGTGGACGAGGCCGTGGCCCTGACCGGGTTCCGCCCCGACCTGTCCGCGCTGTCGGAGATCCGCCTGGGCCTGGACACCACGTTGCAGGCGCCGGTGGAGCTCGCTCCGCTCATCGACCCCAACGTGCACTCCTGCGGCACCGTCTACCCGCACGGCGCGAAGGAGCTGTCCCACCCCGAGCCCGGTTTCTACCTGGCCGGGATGAAGTCCTACGGGCGCGCCCCGACCTTCCTGGCCCTGACCGGATACGAGCAGGTGCGCAGCATCGCCGCGCACCTGGCCGGCGACCACGAGGGCGCGGCCCGGGTGGAGCTGGTCCTGCCCGAGACCGGTGTCTGTAGCGGCGGGGGCCTGTCCGAGGAGCCGGACACGGCGGCCGGAAGCGGCGGCTGCTGCGACACCGCGCCCGAGCCCGCGGAGGAGTCCGCGGCGGTCGGCTGCTGCGGTGGCCCGGCCGTCTCCGAACCGGCCGAACCGCACCGAGTCTCGTGACACCTCCGCGCAGCCAGGTCTCCGACGCGCCCGCGCCCACTCCCGTGGCCGGTGCGCGCCGGGGCCTGGCGGCACTGTGCGCCACCGTCACCACCAGCTACGGGGTGCTGTTCTACGCGTTCCCCGTCCTGGCGCCGAGCATCACCGCCGATACCGGATGGCCTCTGACAACGGTGACCGCGCTGTTCTCCGCCTCCCAGGTCATGGCGGGGCTGGCGGGAATCCCGGTGGGGCGCTGGGTGCAGGCCCGGGGCCCGCGCCCGGCGATGACGGCGGCCGCCCTGGTCGCGGCTCCCGCCGTGGCGGCCATCGCCCTGGCACCGAACCTGTGGGCCTTCACCGCCACCTGGCTGGTGGCCGGGACGGCGATGTCCGGACTGTTCTACCCTCCGGCCTTCGCCGCCCTGACCCACTGGTACGGGAGGGGGAAGGTGCGTGCCCTGACCGTGCTGACCCTGGCCGCCGGCCTGGCCAGCACCGTCTTCGCTCCCCTGACCGCGGTCCTGGAGGAAGCGTGGGGATGGAGGAGCGCCTATCTGGTGCTCGCGGCCGTACTGCTCGCCGTGGTGGCGCCCCTGCACGCCTTCGCCCTACCTCAGAAACGGGGCCCCGGGAACGGCGGGCACCAGGACCATCGGGAACAGGACGTGCGCACCGTGGTGCACAGCCGCGCTTTCTGGGCTCTGACGACGGCCTTGGCCCTGGGGTCCTTCACCGTCTACGCGGTCGTGGTCAACATCGTCCCCCTGCTGGAGGGCCGGGGCTTCGGCACGACGGAAGCCGCCTGGGTCCTCGGCGTGGGCGGGGTGGGGCAGGTACTCGGTCGCCTGGTCTACGCGCCCCTGGAGCGGTGGACCGGCCCCGTGCTCCGTGCCGTGGCCGTAGTGGGCGCCTGCTCGGCGACCACCCTCCTCCTGACCCTGGTATCCGGCCCCTGGGGCCTGGTCCTGGCGATCGCGGTGCTGGCGGGTATGGCGCGTGGCATCCTCACCCTCCTCCAGGCCACCGCTGTCGCCGACCGGTGGGGGACGGGCCACTACGCGACCCTCAACGGCATCATGCACACCCCGCTCATGCTGGCCGTCGCGCTGGCACCTTGGGCGGGTGCCGCCCTGACCGGCCCGCTGGGCGGATACCCGGCGGCGTTCATGGCGCTGGGAGCGCTGGCGGCGCTCGGCGCGCTGACCGCCGCGGCCACCCGCACCGGGAACGGGCGAGTCCCCTCCGCCGGCCTTCCCTGAACATCTCCCCGGCGCACGTCCCCGTGCGACGGCTCCGCCTCCACACGAACAGAGGACCCCTGCCATGGAAGACGTCCCCCTCGCCGTCATCGGCGCCGGACAGGCCGGCCTGGCCACGGCCTGGGCCGCCAACCGCAGAGGTGTGCGGCCTCTCGTACTGGAGGCGGCCGACCAGCCGGGCGGATCGTGGCCGCACTACTACGACAGCCTGACCCTGTTCTCCCCCGCGCGCTTCTCCGCCCTTCCCGGGCTGGCCCTGCCCGGAGACCCGGACCGCTATCCGGCACGCGAGGAGATCGTGGACCATCTGCGCGACTACGCCTCCCGCCTGGACGCCGACATCCGCTGCGGCCGGCGTGTGGACCGGGTCGAGCGCGACGGGGACGGGTTCGTCCTCACCGTCGCCGACGGGTCCCGGGTCCGGGCCCCGTCGGTGGTCGCCGCCACCGGCGGCTTCGCCCGCCCGCACCGCCCGCCCCTGCCCGGCCTGGAGGACTTCACCGGCACCGTGCTGCACTCCGCCGAGTACCGTTCCCCCGCGCCCTTCGCCGACCAGCGCGTCGTGGTGGTCGGGGGCGGCAACTCCGGGGTGCAGATCGCCGCGGAACTCGCCGGCGGCGCCCGGGTCAGCCTGGCCACCAGAGAGCCCGTGGCCTGGGCGAACCAGCGGCCCCTGGGCCGGGACATCCACTGGTGGTTCGTGCGCAGCGGCCTGGACGCCGCACCGCTGCGCCGGGTGTGGGAGAAGGGGCCCACCCTGGTCAACGACGACGGCCGGTACCGGGCGGCGTTCGCCTCGGGCAACCCCGACCGGAGGGAGGTGTTCACCCGCCTGGAGGAGGACAAGGTCACCTGGGCCGACGGCACGGCGGAGAGGGTGGACACCGTCCTGCTCGCCACCGGCTACCGTCCCGACCTGGGCTACCTCGCCCCCACGGGCGCGCTGGACGCCCACGGCCGCCCGTCGCACCGGGAAGGGGTCTCCACCACAGTCCCCGGACTGGGCTACGTGGGACTGGAGTTCCAGCGCAGCTTCTCCTCGGCCACTCTGCGCGGGGTCGGTCGGGACGCGCGCCGCGTACTGCGGCGGCTCCTCGTCCGCTCCGGCCGATGACCGGCACGGCCCCGCCCCCGTCGGCACGGCACCGAAGGAAGGCGCACCGCGCGCAGCGGACGTGCCCTGGCCCGGCAACGGGCCCTACGCCTCCCGTGCGAGGGCGTCGGCGATCTCGGCGACCGTGGCCTTGGCGGTACGCCCGGCGCCGATGAGGGTGGCCGAGGCGGGGCCGGTCCAGTCGCCGTAGCCCAGCAGGAACAGCCGGGGCTCGCCCACCGCGCGGTTCCCGGCCAGCGCGATCCGGCCGCGGCCGTCCTCCAGGCCCAGCGGGGCGAGGTGGCCCAGCGCCGGCCGGAAGCCCGTGCACCACAGGACCGCGTCACAGTCCAGACCGATGCCGTCCGCCCAGACCACCCCGGTACGGGTGAGGCGGTCGAACATCGGCTCGGCCTTGAGCGCGCCGCGTTCGCGGGCCTCCCGCACGCTCGGCACGACCACGACGTCGCCCAGGTCACTGATGCCCGCCGACGCCTGGTCGCCGTCGCGCTCGGCCCGCTGGCGCCGGGTGGCGATGTCGAACAGGGCACGGCCGTCCACGTCGTCGGGCAGGAAGCGTGGAGGACGCAGCGTGGCCCAGGTGGTCTGCGCCACCAGGGAGAGCTCGGCGAGGATCTGTGCCGCGGAGTTGCCGCCGCCCACGACCACGACCCGCTGCCCGGCGAACTCCTCCGGGGACCGGTAGTCGACGGTGTGCTGCTGCCTGCCCGCGAACTCCTCCTGACCGGTGACCCGCGGGATGTGGGGCGCCCGCCAGGTGCCGGTGGCACTGACGACGTACCGGGCCCGCCACACGCCCCGGTCGGTGACCGCGCGCAGGGCCCCGTCCGCCCGTTCGATCCCCCTGACGCGGACCGGGCGGCGCACGGGTAGTCCGTAGCGGCGTTCGTACTCGGCCAGGTACCAGGCCACGTGCCGTGCGCTGGGGTACTCGTGTCCCTCCTCGGCTGGCATCCACCAGCCTGGCAGCATGCTGTGTCCGGCGGGGGAGAACAGCCGCAGCGAGTCCCAGTACTCCTCCCAGGATCCGCCGGGGCCGGCGCGCTCGTCCAGGATGACGAAGTCCAGGCCGGCCCGGCGCAGGAAGTACCCGGTGGCGAGTCCGGCCTGTCCTCCGCCGACGACCGCGACGTCGACCGTGTGTTCTTCCGTGGCCATCCCTGCTCTTTCCGCCGTGTTCTGGTGGGTCCGCGCACCGGAGCCGTGCGCGGATCCTCGTCCTCGTGTGAAGGCTCCTACCGCAGCTCTGGCGCGAACCGTTTGCGCCAGGCCAAGGAGACGTACACCAGGGCCACCAGTACCGGAACCTCGATCAGCGGTCCCACGACCCCGGCCAGCGCCTGGCCGGAGGTGACCCCGAAGGTGGCGATGGCCACCGCGATGGCGAGTTCGAAGTTGTTGCCCGCCGCGGTGAAGGCCAGCGTGGTGGTGCGGTCGTAGCCCATCCCGACCGCCTTGCCGAACGCGAACGTGCCGAACCACATGATCACGAAGTAGGCCAGCAGCGGGACGGCGATACGCGCCACGTCCAGGGGCTGGCTGGTGATCGTGCCGCCCTGTAGCGCGAACAGCAGGACGATGGTGAACAGCAGCCCGTACAGCGCCCACGGGCCGATCCGGGGCAGGAAGTGCCTCTCGTAGCGCTCGCGGCCCATCCGGCGCTCACCGAGCGTGCGGGTGGCGAACCCCGCGAGGAGCGGGACGCCGAGGAAGATCACCACGTTGAGGGCGATCAGCCACGGTGAGGCGTCCAGGCCGCCGGTGTCCAGACCCAGCCACCCGGGCAGCAGGTCCAGGTAGAACCAGCCCAGCAGGCCGAAGACCAGTACCTGGAAGACCGAGTTCAGCGCGACGAGCACGGCCGCGGCCTCACGGTCGCCGCAGGCCAGGTCGTTCCAGATGATGACCATCGCGATGCACCGGGCCAGGCCGACGATGATCAGCCCGGTGCGGTACTCGGGCAGGTCGGCCAGGAAGATCCAGGCCAGAGCGAACATCACCGCCGGGCCCGCGAGCCAGTTGACCAGCAGCGAGGAGATCAACAGCCGCCGGTCGCGGGTGACGGTGTCCAGCCGGTCGTAGCGGACCTTGGCCAGTACCGGGTACATCATCACCAGCAGGCCCAGGGCGATGGGCAGGGAGATCCCGCCGACCTCCAGTGCGGCCAGGGCCTCGTTCAGGCCGGGGACCAGGCGCCCAAGGCCAAGGCCGAGGGCCATGGCCAGCAGGATCCATACCGCCAGGAACCGGTCCAGCGTGGACAGCTTCGCCACCACGGAGGGGGCGGCGGCCCTGGTCGTCTCGTTGGGGGCGGCCATCAGCAGGGCCTCCTGTTGTCGCGGGCACCGGTGGAGCGGGCGGTACTGGCCAGGTCGGCGAGAGCTGCGGACAGCGACTCCAGGGCCTGGGGACGCAGCCGGTAGTAGGTGAATCGGCCACAGGGCTCGGTCTCCACCACCCCGGCCTCGCGCAGGATGCGCAGGTGGTTGGACAGGTTGGTCTGGCGCGCACCGGTCTCGTTCATCAGGTGCGTCGTACACAGGGTCTCGTGGGCCAGCAGGGTCACGATCCGCAGTCTGAGCGGGTCGGCCACCGCCTTTATCGCATCAGAATCGACTGACATCAGCATGGGCTGATACTATCGCATCATTCTTTGCTGATGTGAAGTGAACGGCCCGCCCCCTGTCGAGGAAGTCCCAGATGACCCCGTTCCGCCCCCGCCCGTCCGGTGACCGGTTCTCCGCGGGGGCCGCCCGTCCGGCCGCACGCCACGCGGGCCGGTTCCGGCCCGAGGACCTGCGCGCGATCCGCGACGAGACCGACACGCACGTCAGCGACCTCCTGGCACCGCTCACCGCACCGACCGTCACCGCCGTCGCATTCGAGGAAGAGTAGAGACCATGACCAGTACAGACAAGCCATCCGTCCTGTTCGTGTGCGTCCACAACGCGGGCCGCTCCCAGATGGCCGCCGCCTGGCTCGCCCACCTGGCCGGGGGCCGCGTCGAGGTCCGCTCCGCCGGATCCGCGCCCGCCGACGCGCTCAACCCCGCCGTGGTCGAGGCCATGGCCGAGGTCGGCATCGACATCACCGACCAGAACCCCAAGATCCTCACCACCGAGGCCGTGGAGGCCTCCGACGTGTGCGTCACCATGGGCTGCGGTGACACCTGCCCCGTCTTCCCCGGCAAGCGCTACCTCGACTGGACCCTGCCGGACCCCGCCGGGCGGGGCGTGGAGGCGGTCCGGCCCGTCCGCGACGAGATCAAGGAGCGGGTCGGGGAACTCCTCACCGAGATCGCCCCCGCCGAGGGGAGCGCCTCTCCACGCTGACACCGAAGCCCGGCCCTGAGCCCGGCGGGAGGATCCACGCTTTAGGGGCCTCAGCAGACGCCGTCACTCGGCTTGGGCACGTTGAGCCCGAACAGGGCCCGGGCCCGCAACCCCGCCCAGGTCCCGGCCAGGGCGAAGCCCGCCCACACCCATCCGTGCAGGCTGCCCGAGCTGATCCCGGCCAGGTAGGCGCCGATGTTGCAGCCTCCCGCCAGGCGGGCGCCCACCCCCATCAGGGCGCCGCCCGCCACTCCGGCGGCGACCAGCCTCCAGTTCAGCCCGGTGTGCAGCTTCCACGCGCCAGCGGCCGCCGCGGCGACCGCCGCGCCGAGGATGATTCCGATGTTGGTCAGGCTGTTCTTGTCCTGGAGCACCGGACCAGCCAGCTGTGCGGCCTGGCCGGGCTGGCTCCAGAAGGCCCAGTCCTCCGGGTGCGCGCCGAGCAGTTGCAGCGCCTTGGCCCCCCACAGGTTGAAGGCGGAGGTGATACCCCAGATCCCGCCGGAGACCACCAGCACCGCCACGCCGAACAGGGACAGCAGCAGGGCACCGGCGGCCAGGGGCCAGCTGCCCCGGACCACGCGCCACAGGCCGGCGGCCGAGGGCGGGGCGCCAGCGGGCGGCGGGACACGGCGGTTCTGTACGGCGCGGCTGCCCAGGACCACGGCCGCCAGCACAGCGACGGTGATGGCCCAGGAGCCGCCCCACCCCACGTGGTCGGAGAGCAGGAAAGGCGGTAGCGAGGGCAGGTCGGCCACCAGCGGCCACGCGGCGCTGTAGAGCACCGACCCCGCGATGAAGCCGAACAGCGTGAGGACGATGGCCGACTGGCCAGAGCCGACCGCGAAGAGGGTGCCCGAGGCGCAGGCGCCGCCGAGCTGCATACCCACACCGAACAGGAACGCCCCCAGGAACAGGGCGATACCGATGGATCCGGCCGCGGGTTCGGGAGTGTTGCCGAACAGCCCGGTTCCGGTGCCGATGACCAGGGCGAACAGGGTCGCGGTGGTGCCCAGCAGGAGGGCGTGCGCCCGCAGGCCGCCGCCGTTGCCCACGGCGATGAGCTGTCGCCAGGCGGAGGTGAAACCGAAGCGGGAGTGGAACAGGGTGAAGCCCAGGCCCGTGCCCAGGAACAGCAGGACGGCGGGCAGTGTGCCGTGGGCGTTCCACACGTGGGCGGCCAGGGCGAGAGCCGCGGCCAGGGCGATACCCAGCGGCCACCAGCGGACGGGCGCGGCCTCGGGCACCCGGGGCGGCGGCGCGGACAGGGCGGGCCGCCAGGCCGGGGCCAAGGAGGGCGAGGCGGACGGGGTGGCGGAGGCGTCAGCCTGGGCGTGCTCGGCACCGGTGGCCGGCGCCGTGGGATGAGCGGTCACGGGAAAGCTGTCCAAACGGTGACGGTGCGGGCGTCGGCCGTGGCCGAGCGAGGGCGCGCAACACCGGTGCCGCGTCGGGGAGGGGCGGACCGCGTAGGCCCGCCGGGGAGGGCGGGACCCGGTCAGCGCATGCTGTCGCGGCACCGGCGGCGACAGAGGCCGTCATCGGTGCTCGTCAGCGACACGGAGATGAGTGCCATGCGCAGAAAGCGGGCTGTACCGGACACGGCACCCAGTATAGGACACGGTGTTCGGAAGGAGGCGCCATCGTGGCGAACCACACGAACGCGCGCCGCGCCCCCCGCGTCCCGCGTCCTGCGCCCCGGGCCCGGAGTCAGCCGGTCGCCTCCGCGTGGCCGGTCGCCTCCGCGTGCCTGGGCAGCACCGCGACGGGCACCGTGGCACTGTGCAGTACGCCCTGGCTGACCGATCCCAGCAGCAGGCCGCGGACACTGCCCCGGCCCCGCGAGCCGATGACGATCAGGTCCGCATCGGCGCCCGCCTCCACCAGCGCGTCCACCGGGTTCAGCTGGGTGCGCACGCCACTGACGTCCACGCCGTCAGTGGCGTCGTCCACGACCTCGGCCAGGACCCCCGACACCAGCTCCTCGGACTGGCGCTCCAGCAGATCGTCGGGCGGAGCCCATCCCGACGCGGTCAGGGACTCGGTGTCGAAGGGCAGCGGAACCTTCCAACTGTGTACGACCACGACCGAGGACCCCTCGTGCGCGGCGGCCCGGTGCATCGCGAAGTCCAGGGCGCGCCGGGAGTCCACCGAGCCGTCCACGCCGACCGCGATCCGCTCCGGCCCCGGGCGCGGGGCGGAGTGCTCCTGGCGGTGGGGGACGACCACGACCGGGCACTCGGCCTTGGCGGACAGCCGCACCCCCGCCGAACCCGCCAGCGCCGAACGCATCAGACCCAGCCCGCGTGAGCCCACGACCACCATGTCCCCCCTCCCGGCGCGGCGCAGCAGCGCCAGCGGCGGCTCCTCCAGGGCCAGCTCCGTCTCCACCCTCGTTCCCGGATGCAGCGACCGCGCGTGCTCGGCGGCCTCCTCCAGGACGCGTCGGCCCTGTTCGGCCATCTCGTGCGAGGGAGGAAAACGGGTGGGGCCGGTGTAGACCGACACCATCAGCGGCATGGACAGGGTATGCACGACGCACAGCGGCAGACCCCTGTGCTCGGCCTCGGCGGCGGCCCACTCCAGGGCGCCGCGTCCCGACGCCGATCCGTCGACGCCCACCGCGACCTTGGGGGAGGATGTCCTCTCGTCAGCCATGCGTCCTCGCCTCTCTTCCGGAAAAGGTGAGCTCCTGGGTACGAGGCCGAGTGGGCCCGCGCCGCCGGGGGCACGTACGGCCCCCGGCGGCGCGACGCGGGAAACACCCTTCCTGCGCTCTCCCCACCCGGTACCCGGTTCGGCCCGGAGACAGTCGTGCCGAGGACTCCCGCCCGTGCTCCGAGCCCTCGTCCGCTCCCGCGGCGGGCGAGGGCCCCGGCCGGAGGCGGGGCCCTGTTCCCGCCGGGGGCCGAGGGGCAGGGCGAGGGTTCCCATGGCCTGCTGGTCCACCTCGCTCACGCCGGCGACCACGGTGCCGTCGGTGCCCACGCGCTCGCCGGGCCGGACCAGGACCGTGGCGCCGACCTGGAGTTCCGAGGTGTCGACGGTCTCCTCGTGTTCGCCGTCGGAGGTGGCGGTCAAGCGCACGGCCCGTTCGGGGCCAGGGTGAGCAGGGAGCTGACGGAGTCGGCGGTGCGCTGGATGACCACGGCCTCCAAGCGCGCCGGAGGTGGCGAAGATGACGATGAGCAGGGCGCCCTGGCCGATGGAGGCGGCGGCGATGGCGGCCACGACCATCAGCAGGTCCACGTCCAGGGAACCCCCTTCGAACCGGGCGACGGCGGATGGGCAGAGGGGCGGACAACGCCTGGAACCGTACGGGTACTTCGAGACGCCTTGATCGAGCTCTGCTCATCAGCTCCGGGACTGAAGCCACGTATAGGAGCGGAAAGCGACCACCAAGTACGTGCGGCACTGGAGGCGGCGCAACCAGGCAGCGGCTCCCACCCCTCCGCGTCCGCGCCCGCTGTAGGCATGCCTGGAGGGCGCGGGGCCGCGGACCCGGATCCCGGATCCCGGATTACGGAAGGCTGCTCACCCGTGGGTGACCGACGAGGCCGCGCATGGTACGTTTATTTGCATGTACATGGAAACTTCGGAGCTGGAGGAGGGGTCCGCGGTCCGCAGCCTGAGCGCGGCGTGGTCCCAGGTGACGGCGTTGGTCACCGCGATGGACGCGACGCTGGGCAAATGGCTGACGGACACATATGGTATCGGCCTCGCCGATTACCGTGCGGTGCTTCACTTGAGCAAGGCTCCGGATCGAGAACTGCGGCTCAACGACCTCGCTCGCAAAGTCGGCCTGAACCAGAGTTCCGTGACCCGGCTGGTAGGGCGGCTGGAAAGCAAGAAGCTGGCCTTCCGTGACACCTGCCCGGATGACGGTCGGGGGGTCTACGCGGTGATCACCGATCAGGGCATGGAAGCCGCCGACGCGATCTGTGAGCCCTACGAGGCGAAGGTCCGCGAACTGCTGCAGAACGCGACCGAGGAATACCCGGAACTCGACCACGGTGGCCTGGGGCGCGCGTTCGAGGCGATCGGTTCACTCATGCGTTGAGCATCCGCACGCGCGCATCGAAACGGGGCCTCCGTGCGTCCAATTAGTTGCATGTACATGCATTTAGTAATGAATCGTCACGGTAGCGAAGGAGAGAGATGACGACCAGAGTCGAAGTCTTCGTGGACTACGTATGCCCGTTCTGCTTCCTCGTGGAGGGAGCCGTCGAGGAACTCCGGCGACGGCGCGACGTGGAGATCGACATACGCCCCTTCGAGCTGAGGCCGGATCCGGTGCCCACGCTCAGGCCCGAGGACAATTACCTGCCCCAGGTGTGGAACGCCTCCGTCTATCCGATGGCGCGGCGGACGGGTGTGGACATATCGCTGCCGACAACCTCCCCGCAGCCGCGCAGCGACAAGGCGTTCATGGTCCTGCAACTGGCCGCGGAACACGGCGTCGCCGAGGCGTACTCCGACGCGATGTTCCGCGCCTTCTTCCAGCAGGACCGGAATATCGGCGAAGACGAGGTCATCATCGACGTCGCCGAGTCCGCGGGACTGGATCGTGCCGACGTCATCGCCGCCCTCGCCGATGAGGACCGGCGCCGGCGCCAGCGTGAGGACCAGGAGTACGCCGTAGGCATCGTCGGGGTCTCCGCGGTCCCCAGCTTCAGGGTCAACGGGCGGCTCGCCCCCGGTGTGCTGGACGCGGATCGCCTCACGCGACTGGTCGACGAGACCGTGTCCCAGGAGGCATGACCGTGGGTTTGACCGTATCGGCGTTGCGGACGCTCATGGAGCAGGCCGTCGACGAATGCATCGCCCATGTCGACGGCGGCGGAATCCCCTTCGTCGGTGTCCTGGCCGACGACACCGGAGCGATCTCCGGATTCTGCGTCAACAAGGTGGCGGAGACCGGAGACCACAGCGCTCACGCCGAGATCGTGGCGATGAGGGACGCGATGGCCTCCCACGGGTTGAACAGCCTGGCCGGAGCCTCGCTTCTGGCCACGGGCGAGCCCTGCGGACTGTGTTATCGGTTCGCCATCGAGCGAGGAGTCGACGCCGTCTACGTCGCGGTCGATCGCGACGCGGTCGCGGAATGGGGATTCGACTACCGCACGAGCTACCCGGCCTCGGGGATCTCCGACGACAAGCTCGACGGCCTCGTACACCAACTCCCCGTCGAGCGGGGCACGGAGCCCTTCGCACGGTATCTGCGAGCCGACACACACCACGGGAGCACACACACGCACCCGTCGAAAGGAACACCATGAGCTGGCTCTACCTGGGAATCGCCGTCATCTTCGAGGTCGCCGTCGGCATCTCCGCGAGCAAGGCACAAGGCTTCACGAAGCTGTGGTGGACGATCGGGACCCTTGCCAGCGGTGTGATCGCCACGTTCTTCCTCAGCTTCGCGCTGCTGAGCTTCGACGTGGGCGTCGGTTACGCGATCTGGACCAGCGTCGCCGGCGTCGGGATCGTCATCGTAGGCGCGCTCTTCCTCAACCAGCAGCTGCACTGGAAGAAGGGCCTCGGCATCGCGGTCGTCATCGGAGGGGTTATCGGGCTCCAGCTCAGCGGAGCCGCATAACCCGTCCCCCTCAACCTGAAAGGACCAACGTGATGGCCGATACCACGATCACCGAGAACACTGATACCGGGAAGAAGGCGGGCCCCTGGCTGATCCTGCTGCTGGCCGGGGTGTTCGAGGTCGGCTATGCGCTCAGCGTGGCCGGCAGCTCCGGGTTCACCGCCCTCGGATGGTCCGTGTCCGCCCTCGTCTTCTTCCTGCTGACCCTGTTCTGCCTCAGCGTGGCCCTCAAGGCGATCGACGTCGGCATCGGCTACGCCGTGTGGGCCGGCATCGGAGCGGTCGGCGCCGCACTCCTCGGGCCGGTCTTCTTCGATGAGATCCTGACCCCGGTCCGTGCCTTCTGGCTGGTCGTCATCATCGGCGGTGTCATCTGGCTCAAGCTCGCCGACAGCCCCAAGCTGCAACGCAACTCAACGGAGGCTTGGGCCACCGAATCCACCCGGTGACGGTCAGGACCGCATCACTCGCCCGCGGCGTGCTCGCCATCGAAGCCGCCGCGGGCGCAGTTCCGCAGCATCCCCTGTTCCTCCGCCGCGGTGCCCGCGGTTTTCGGCCATGCGAGTCCCTCGCCCCTCAGAGGCCACGTTCCGCCGCGTGCCCATCGCCCTGCCTCCGGACGCGCTTCAGGCCACCGCTGGGCTGGAGAAGACCGAGTACGTCTACGACGCTGACGGAGAGCGCCTGCTGCGCCGTGCCAACGGGACCACCACCTTCTATCTTCCGGACATGGAGGTGACCTGGGACCCGGCGGCGGGTAGGAAGGAGGTTACCCGTTACTTCGAGCACGCGGGTGAGACGGTCGCGGTCCGGGAGAACGACGGGAGCCTGCACTGGGTCTTCTCCGACCACCACGGCACGGGGCAGATGACGGTGGACGCGGTCTGGGGCGAGGTGGCCCAGCGGCGGATGACGGTGTTCGGTCAGAACCGCGGGAACACCGGCGAGTGGCCCGGTGAGCGCGGGTTCGTGGACGGCATGGTTGATGCGACCACGGGGCTGACCCAGTTGGGGGCGCGTGCTTATGACGCGGCTCTGGGCCGGTTCGTGTCGGTGGATCCGTTGATGGACCTGACCGATGCGCAGTCGATGAACGGGTACGCCTACGCCAATAACAGCCCGGCCACCTATTGGGACGGAACAGGGTTGTCGGCCTGCACGCATGCTGACGGACTCTGCCTCAGCGGTAACACCGCAGCTGTGGTCTACAAGGAAAAAAGAGTGGAGCAACAAATACTGAAAACTGGCGTTCAGGGGGTAATGGTTGGAGTGAGATATCGTATTCCAAGTATATCCCCGGCCCGGGAGGTGGATAAAATAAAAGGCAATATTCAATCTCCTCGGGGCTGGAGCTGGTGGAAAGCTATTTCCAAGCCGCCTATTCCTCCGAGGGAATTGGAAGGCCATGTGGTAAGTGATACCGTAAAGGCGCTTCAGGATGCTTCTGCGCATACCATCACCAAAGGTTCTGATTGGTATCAGAAGAGTAATGATTGGCTGCATAGCCACGCTTCCGCCGGTGCTACGGGTTGTGTTGGGGGCTGTGTCGGACTGCAGTGTAAGGACGGCGTGTGGAGTCTACAAGCAAGCGCAGTCGGTGTTGGTGGTTGGGGTGGTGGCCTCGGTGTGAACAGCAGGACCCCGGATGAGAAGAATGCGGATTCTCCAGTTGTCTGCCTCGCCTATATTGCCGGTGGTTGTGCGAGTCTCTCTATGCGAAATAGAAAGGGCGGGGGAATGGCCCCAGCGGTGGAGGCGGGTCAGTCAGCCTCGGTAGTGGGCTCCAAGTCGGCTTGAACTACAATGTTCTCGGATTTCGGCCGGATAGGATTTTCGATGGAGAGGGTGGAAATTTGAAGCTCAATAAAACGCCTTTCGATGCACGGGAAAGTCCGTGGTGACTCAAATGTGGATTGCAGCTACGATATTCTTCCTTGTGGCTCTCGCTTTGTTGGGTTTGGCGTGGGCGAATCACAGGTATTTCGATAGAATATTCAATATGATGGATGGGCGTTTTGAGAAGGCTTTTTGGGGGGGCGACGGGGTTCCAGGCTGTATGTGTTGCAGAGAAATATGGCGACACTTTTCCTTGTTGTCTTCGCTGGCTCTTTTCTTTGGTACGCTGCGAAAGCGGTCTTCGTGGCCTTGGAGCGTGCTTGAACAGGGGTAACGGTCTGGGTGATTCGTTCGTACTGCTTCCGTTGGTCCGCGAGCATGGCCCCATGCAACGTTTCCCGATCTACTACTCCAGTTGTAGTTTCGGTTTGCCCTGACCTGGCACCACTTGCCGGAGATGGCAGCACAACAGAACCCTGACCCGGAGCGTTCCCCGGACATGCGGACGGCCACCGCGTGATCATCGATGGTTGTGAAGACAAAGAAGGACCCGGCAGTGGCCGCTGAACTCAGCGTAGCGGCCCAGCGCTGGCCGCATCGGCTGAACGAGTTGATCCAGGCCATCTCCGACCGTCTGGCCCGACCCGAGACCCAACACACCGCCCACGACCTCCTGCGCGGCCTGCTCGCCCCGCTGCCGCGCAAGAACTGCTGGACCCTGGCCGAACACGCCGGCCACCGGACCCCCCACCGCTTCCAGCACCTGCTCTCCCGCGCCCGCATCAACGAAGCAGGGCTGATCGCCGACCTGCACACCTATGCCCGCGCCCACCTGGGAGAACAGGACGTAGTCCTGGTCGTGGACGAGACCGGCGACCTGAAGAAGGGCACCGAAACAGTCGGGGTCCAACGCCAGTCGCCCCCAGCCGCTACGCGGCCGGGAGGTACCCCCGGCACCGCCGGGCGCATCGAGAACGCCCAGGTCGCGGTCTACCTCGCCTACACCACCCCCGCCGGGCACGCTCTGATCGACCATCGCCTCTACCTGCCGCGCTCCTGGACCAACGACTCCCAACGACTTCGAACGGCCGGCGTTCCCGAACAGGCCGCCTTCGCCACCAAGCCCGAACTCGCCCAGCAGATGATCACCGCCGCCCTGGCCGCGCACACACCGGCGACCTGGGTGGCCGCAGACGAGGTCTACGGCCAGAACCCGAACCTGCGCCAAGTCCTGGAGCACCACCGGATCGGTTACGTGATGGCCGTGCCGCGCACCGAGCGCATCGCCTTTCCTCGCGGCCCGGCCACGGTCGCCGAGCTGGCGGTGCTCGCCCCCGCACCCGCCTGGCAGCGCCGCTCCGCAGGCAACGGGGCCAAGGGTCGGCGCTTCTACGACTGGGCGCTCATGGACGCCGAACCCGTTGAAAGGGGATACCGGTGGGTGCTGGTCCATCGCCACCGCACGACGGGTGAGCTGGCGTTCTACCGGTGCTAGGCACCCCAGGCGGTGCCCTTGCAGAGCTTGGTGGCCGTTGCCGGGCGCCGGTGGGCGGTCGAGGAGAGCTTCCAACAGGGCAAGGGCCTGGCCGGGCTGGACGAGCACCAGGTGCACACCTGGTGCTCCTGGCACCGGTGGAGCCTGTTCGCGATGTGGGCCTGTGCCTTCCTGGCGGCCATGGCCGCCATCGAAGCCCGCCAGAGCCCGTCCACGGCCGGGCTGATCGCGTTGACCTGCAACGAGATCGCCCATCTGCTCGATGCCCTGTTCACCACGGATCCCGACATCGAGCACGTGTTGGGCTGGTCGCTGTTCAGACGCGCCCACCAAGCCAACGCCCGCCAGTGCCACTACCGCAGACAAGCGGTCCGTGAATCATGACAAACCGGAACTACAACTGGAGTACTAGTCCTGATGCACTTGCATAAGGGTGAGACGCTCGCGCAGCCTGCACAGGGTTTCGGGATCAGTACCCCGACCGCTTGGCGCTACGTATGTGAGAGCACTCGCCTGCTGGCAGCCCGAGCTCCCACCCTTGAACAAGGGCTACGCCGAGCACGAAGGAAGGGATGGCGGTCATGTGGTCGTGGACGGCACTCTCATCGCCTGCGGCCGCGTCAAAGCCGACCTTCGTTCTATTCAGACAAGCACAAACGCCACGGTATGAACATCCAGGTCGTGGCCGTGGATGGCAAAACGCTGCGCGGATCGTCTATCCCCCGCCCACGCGGCGGTGCACCTGCTCGCCGCCTTGGCTCCCGGCCGGCGCCTGCTCGCCCAGATCCGTGTCCGGGTAGGCGCCAGTTCGATGCGAAGGACGTGTCGGTCGCCGACCCGTCACCGGCTGGGCCCGGCGTCGAGCAGCTCGGGCAGTGGGCCCTTGAAGTCGGGCAGCCGCTCGGCCAGTTCGCGCCAGAAGCCCGGACCGGCTTTGGCAGCAGCCTGTTCGAACAGCTCCGCGCACGCGGCACCCCATGAGACCCGCTCCTGCGTGCTCCGGTGGGAGTCGGCCCCGTAGTCGAGAGCCGCGCTGGCTGGGTGGACGGCCGCCAGTACCTCCCCGTCGGTGAGCACCCCCGCGGCGCGGATCCTTCGGATTGTGTAGCCCAGCTCGAACGAAAGAGTATGCGGACGCTCCAGGTTCGAGCGGCTGGCATGTGCCAGCGCTGCTCGTGCGCTGGCGGGCCCCTGGTCTGCCAGGTAAGACAGGGCAGAGGCGGGCAGCGAGTCAGCCAAGGCGTCGGGGAAACCCGGACGGGCAGCGAGCACACACAGAACCGTCGGCGGCAGGGGCACGGCCGTGTGGGCACCGACCAGGTCCGGCCACGGAGTCCCGGCGTCACCGCAGGCGCTGTTGAGTATGGCCTGTGCCTCGATGGGCCCGGAGCATCCCCGCAGCTCCGTAACCAGGTCCGCGGCCAGGGGCCGTGGACGCCAGCTGGCGGCGATCAGGCGGCG
Source organism: Nocardiopsis sp. TRM 82005 (assembly GCF_056312425.1). Classification (NCBI taxonomy): domain Bacteria; kingdom Bacillati; phylum Actinomycetota; class Actinomycetes; order Streptosporangiales; family Nocardiopsidaceae; genus Nocardiopsis; species Nocardiopsis sp. TRM 82005. Next base: position 34,960 of record NZ_JBWDTQ010000012.1, on the reverse strand, counting down.
CAGTTCCGCGTCAGTGCGGGCCCGGTCGGTGAGGCCCGCGTCCAGCCGTTCGTCCAGTCCGTACAACCAGGCGCTCACCGCGGTGGGACTGTACCGGTGGGCCCATCGTGCGAATACCTTTCGGCTCGGGACGCCGGCCTGCCGCAGCCGCTCAAGGACGACCGGGAGGAAGGACTCCCGGTTGCGGACGTCGTGCAGGGAGCGGTCGGCCGCGTGCGCGAGGTCCTCGTCGGTGAGTCGTGCGACGGTATCGGCGAGGACCTCGGGCGGAGCCTCGTTGAGGACCCGCAGGTCGGGCGGGCGCTGGTCGGTGTCCGCGGTCGCACGTCCGATTCGGTCGGCCAGGTCCTCCAGGCCGCCACGGTGGTCGGGCAACCGCTGGGCGGCCTTCAGCCAGGCTTCGCGGTCGGAGCCCAGTTCGGCCCGCAGCCCCGCGCCTACCGCCTCCCAGAACGCCTGGCCCTGTCGTTCGTGGTTGTGGTCGTAGCCGTTCACGGCGAGCACGAGCAGGTCGATGCGCGTGGCCGAGCGCAGTACGGCGTGCAGGTTCTGCCCGGTGAGTACGTGCCGCCACAGGGCCGGCCGTGCCTCGCCCATCCGTCGCAGGCCCGGCCACCAGGTCCATTCCGGCAGCTTCCTCCCACGGGCCACCAGACGGTTCGCCACATGGGGGTCCCACGGCGTGAGCAGAGCGGCGGTCACGTCGTCCGGGCAGTCCCTGCGCGCGATCAGGGCCCGCCGCTGGGTTCGTGTGAAGGGCTCACGCTCGTGGGCCGCAGCCAGGGCGGGCCAGTCCACGGGGCCGACGGTGAGTACGGCGTCGCACTCCAGCACCGTGCGGGCTGCTCGCAGTGCGTCGGTGGGATCGACCGTCCCGGTTCTCGGCCGCTCGTTCGCGAGACCCGGTGTATGGCCGCTACGGACGGATCTGACCGCGGCGGCGAAGGCGGTGTCGTCCAGTTCGGAGAACGCATGGTCGCGCTCGGCGGAGGGCATCAGCGACACGGCCCATGCGAGCAGCCGTGCGTAGTACCCGGCACGTCCACGCGTAGCTTCGTCGAGCATCGAGCACCTTGTCCTGCCTCCCGCCGTACGGATCCCCGGCGGATGCTACTCGGCCGGGGCGCCACAGGGGGCGGGAGCTTCACTGTCCTTGTGCCGAGACACGATGGAAGTCGTGGCGGGTGAGGGGATCATCCCCCATCATCCATGCAGGGCGATCCTCCTCTGTGCAAACGTACGGTGGCTCAGCGGTCGTCGCTCCCGCGTGGTGTTCTGGTGTCACCGGCCTGCGCGGAGCAGACGTGGAGCTGGGCTGTGTGTCCGGCTTGGACAATGGTGCCCCATCCGTTCCCGTGGATCGCGTTGCGGCTCGTTCTCTGTCCTGGAGCAGGGTGCTCGGTCCTCTCCAGGCCGTGGGGTGGTTTTCCCGGGCTCAGTCCGGGCCATCGTTGCGTGGCCTTGTGGTTCAGGATCCGCACGAGGATGCCAGCGGTCCCCATAGCGACTTTGCAGGTGAACAAGCCCACGGCGATTACCGGAAAGAGCTGGAGGAGTGTCGCTGGGCTGAGTTGAAGGGCGAGTTTCTGGGCATGCTCCGCTAGATGTGACGGCTCCGGAAAGACGGGGCCAGAGCGCTAAGAGCCAGTGCCTTGATCGTCGCGTATGCCTTTCCGCTCGCCTGATAGCCGACATGAGGTTACAGGAAGGGGATGGCAGCACGCGAGAATGCCTGCGGCCGAGCTTTTGGACGGGGGCCGCCGGGGGCGCCCACGGCGGCCCCGGAACCGGCGGTGGGGGAGAGGGGTGAACCGCGTGATCAGGGACCGGGGCGCCGGTCCGGCAGCCCCGCGGCCCGCCGCAGGCGCGCGAACTCCTCGGTGAGCGGCCCCAGCTGCCAGTGCGCGTTCCTGCCGCTCGGGTTGGGCAGCAGCCACACCCGCGTGCCCCCGAGCTCCATGGCCTGGGGCCCCACCGCCGCGCCGCGGTCGCCGAAGGCGTCCCGGTAGGCGCCGAGGCCGAGGACGGCCAGCCAGCGGGGACGCCACAGCAGGACCTCGCGCCGCAGCCTCCGCCCGCCCTCCACGGTCTCCTCCCGGCTCAGCTCGTTCGCCTGGGCCGTGGTCCGGGCGACGACGTTGGTGATCCCCAGGCCCAGCGCCAGGAGTTCGTCCTCCTGGTCGGGCCGCAGCCGGTGCGGGGTGAGGCCGGATCCGTGCAGGGCGGGCCAGAAGCGCGTTCCCGGGTTGGCGAAGTGGTGACCGAGGGCGCCCGAGGCCAGGCCGGGGTTGATCCCGCAGAAGAGCACGTCGAGGCCCTCCGCCAGGACGTCGGGGACCACCTTGCCCCGGGCCGCCTCCAGTTCCGCCCTGCTCGGGCCGGGCGCCCTCTTCGCACGGGCGCGTACACGCGGGCGCGGGGAACCGGCCTCCGGCGGTGCTTCCCCGGTACGTTCGCTCGCGGAATCCATGGACTCCCCTCTCGTTGCCTGCGGTCGGTGACGCCGAAGCCCCCTCAGGGGAGTGGTTTCGTGTCTCCGGCGTGGTCCTGCGCCCATTCCACCAGCGGCACCAGCAGACCGGTGACCTGCCGCCCCTCCTCGGTGAGGCTGTAGACCACGTGCGGCGGGACGACCGGCCTGGCCTCGCGCAGGACCAGGCCGTCCTCCTCAAGGGTGCGCAGGGTCTGGGCGAGCATCTTCTCGCTGATCCCGCCGATCGTCCGCAGCAGTTCGCTCCAGCGCGACGGGCCCTCGGACAGGGAGATGAGGACGAGGACGCCCCACTTGCTGGTGATGTCGCCCAGCAGCCGGCGGGAGGGGCAGGCGGCGGAGAGCACCTGGCCCCCGACCGGGGAGGCGGGGGCGGACTCGGATGGGAAGGTCATGGGGCCAACTTACCAAAAGGTGGGTACACGACTTTTGGAATGTGCTGATGAGCGGGGAGGTTGCCACTCTCGCACGGCCGGAGAGACCGGCCGAAGGAAAGGAAGTCATGAGCAGCGTCGTCATCACCGGTGCCACCGGCCACCTCGGCCGCCTCGTCGTGGAGGACCTCCTGGCCAAGGGCCACCCCGCCGAGCGGATCACCGCCACCGGGCGCGACACCGACAGGCTGGCCGGTCTGGCCGACCGGGGCGTGCGTACCGCCCGCGCCGACTTCGGGGACCCCGCCTCGCTCAGGGACGCCTTCGAGGGCGCTGACACCCTCCTCCTGGTCTCCGGCAGTGAGGTCGGCAAGCGGGTGGACCAGCACCGCAACGCGATCGAGGCCGCGGGCAAGGCCGGGATCGGACACGTCGTCTACACCAGCGCGTCCAAGGCCACCGACACCACGCTGGTCCTGGCCCCCGAGCACAAGGCCACCGAGGAGATCCTCACCGCCTCCGGCCCGGCGTACACGATCCTGCGCAACGGCTGGTACAACGAGAACTTCGAGCAGCAGCTGAACCAGGCCCGTGAGACCGGCGCCTTCGTCGGCAGCGCGGGCGAGGGGCGGGTCGCCAGCGCTTCGCGCCAGGACTTCGCCGAGGCCGCCGCGGTCGTGCTACGCGACTCCGACGCGCACGCCGGCGCCGTCTACGAGCTCTCCGGCGACACGGCGTGGACCCACGCCGAACTCGCCGCGGCCCTGGGTGAGCTGCTCGGCCGCGAGGTCCTCTACCGCGACCTCACCACCGAGGAGCACGTGGCGGCCCTGACCGGTGCCGGGCTGGACGAGGACACCGCGCGCTTCGTGGCCGCCCTGGACGCCAACATCCGCGACGGCGAGCTGTCCATCGCCACCGGCGAGCTCTCCCGCCTGATCGGCCGTCCGACCACCCCGGTCGCCGAGACCCTGCGCCAGCTGGCCTGACACCGGACACGGGGCCGGGCCGGAGGCCGCCTCACGGGTGGAACCACCCGCCTCAAGGTGCCCAGGCGGTGTGGGCGGCCGCTGAGCCGCCCCGCCGCCCGGGCCCTGCCCCGGGCGGCGGTTCTCAGTCCTGGTCCGCGGGGTCGGCCGCGTAGCGGCGGGCCAGGGCGTGGAAGCCCTCCTTGGGCTCCCAGTGGCCGTCGTCGGGGGAGAGCCCCGATTCCAGGCTGGGAGGGCGCACGATCCCGAAGCTGGCCATGTCGCAGTCCCGGGTCGGGTCGGGGGAGTAGCGGCAGTCTCCCTCGACGAACATGCACAGGAACGCCCCGTGTACGTCCTCGGTCTCGTACACGTCGATCATCCGCTCGATCGTGTCGGCCTGGACGCCCTCGTCGCGGACCAGGTCGCCGCGCATCCGCCGGTCGTCGAGGTCCCGCCAGTCCAGGGGGTCGCCGCCCGAGCCGCCCAGGGCCTCGGCCCCCCGGTAGGAGCAGCAGCCGAACTCGGTGACCACCACCGGCTTGCCCAGCCGGCCGAGGGCGCGCAGTCCCTGCCGGTAGCTGCCCCGGGTGGTCTCGTCGAGGTAGTAGTCCACCCCGATGATGTCGAAGGGGGTCCAGTCCACCGCCTCCCAGACCCCCGACCCGTAGGTGAGGGGGCCGGAGAAGCTCTTCCGTGCGGTGGCGGCCAGTCGGCGCAGTAGCTTGTTGAGCCGCCGGTTGAGGTAGGGCGGAAACAGTCCGAACACGTACAGGGCGAGTAGACGATGACCCATGTGGCGCCCGGGGAGGATGCCGCGGTGGAGGACGCTCAGTTCACAGCCCACACAGAGAACGACGCGTCCGGGGTGCTCGCTGATGAGCCGCTCGGCCAGCTTGGCGGTCCGGCCCACGTGCTCGACGGTCTCGTCGTGCCCGGCGTCCATGGACCGGGGTTGCAGCCACACGTCCAGGCCCTGTTCCAGCGCGAAACGGGCGGCCTGTTCCATGCGGTCCAGATCGCGGCCGAACAGGGAGACGGTCGTGCAGTGCAGGTCCCCGTGAATGACGCGCATCTCCTCACGGACCGCGTCGGGGTTCCAACGCGCGCGTGAGTGCTGGCCGGGAACGTAGCTGGAGCCGGTGTCGTACAGGATGCCGCGGACGGGGATCCTCCCGCGGGGCAGGCTGTCCTGCTCGCCGGGGAACTGGACCAGACCGGGGCGCGCGGTGTACATGAAGCGGATCACGACGTAGACGGCCAGGCAGCTGCCGACGTCCAGCCCCAGGCCCCAGGCCTGCGCGTTCCCGGCGAAGGTGAGTCCGCTGCCGTGCAGCACGACGGCGGTGGCGGTCAGGGCCAGTCGCACGCCCGCGCCGGCCCAGATCCCGCCGGTGACCTGGCGCAGCAGTCCGAGGTAGAAGCCGAGGAGTACGAGGTCGGGCAGCTCCTCGGCGCCACCCGGCACGAGGGAGAGGGCACCGGCGTACAGGGCGGTCTGGGTCAGGAGCGTCGCGATCTGGGAAAGGTGGAACCCCAGCACGTACTGGACGCAGCCGCGAAAGACCAGTTCCTCCGGAAGGATCTGGGCGGTCAGTACCAGCGGGGCCAGGAGCAGGGCGGTCACCGCGGCCGGGGCCAGGGCGCGGGTGTCGAGGGTGGCTGACCCGGTGAGCAGGGCCGCGCCCACGATGAGGGCGCCCACGGCCAAGCAGGTCAGCGTCGCGGTGGCCAGGGGCTGCCAGGCCCGGCCGGGGGTACTCAGGCCGATCTCGGGCAGGGTGGTCCGAGCTGCGCGGCACAGGAACCAGACCAGCGGCGGCACCACCAGGAGGGCCGCGGCCGAGCGCACTGACAGTCCGAGGGGCTGGTCGGGTTCGGTGGGCAGGGCGCCGACCAGCGCGGTGGTGGCCGCACCGGCCAGGGAGAACACGGCGACCAGCAACCCGACCCGGACCAGGGGGCCGCGGGCTCGAGGCGGTTCGGGGCGGGACATGGGCCTCCTCAAAACTCCGTACGCTGTTCGACTAATGTAGAACGGTGTACGGAGTTTCGGCAACGGGGGTCGAGTGAGCACCACGCACAAGAGCATCGAGACCACCCTGGACCTGTTGTGGACCGGGCTCAGGCAGCCCAGACGCGGCCCCCGCCACCAGATGACCGTGGAGCGCGTGGTCGAGGCGGCCATGGCCGTCGCCGAGGCCGAGGGCGTCGAGGCGCTGTCCATGCGCAAGGTCGCCGTCCGCCTAGGGGTGGGAGCCGCCACCCTGTACACCTACGTGCCCGACAAGGCGACCCTGCTGGCGCTGATGAGCGACACGATGATCGCCCAGGCCCCACTGCCGCACACCCGTCCCGGCACTTGGCGGCAGAAGGTCGAGGGCTGGGTCCGGGAGGACATGGCCGCCTTCCGCGAGCACCCCTGGCTGCTCGAGATCACCTCCAGCCAGTTCGTGGGGCCCAACGGCTTCGCCTGGACCGACTCGGCCGTCCGGGTCTTCGACGGCACCGGCCTGAGTGCCGATGAGGCACTGGCCGTGGTGGAGGCGGTGGACGGTCTGGTCCACGGCCACGTCGTCCGGGTGGTGGCCGCCGACCGGGCCGAGCGCTGGACCGATCCTGACGGCCGATCCTGGGCCACCGTGCAGGAGTCCTACCTGGCCACCCGCAGGATCCAGGCGGGCCGCTTCCCCGCCGTCGAACGCCTGCGTTCGCCGCCCGCCCCGATGCGGGCCTTCGAACAGGCCCTGTCCTGGCTCCTGGACGGCGTGGAGCGGCAGATCGCCCAACGCTCCGCCCGGGACTGACCGGGGTTCCCTCGCCGCCCCTTGTGCCCGGCCGCGCACCGCACGTCGCCGTGGCGGCCGACGGCCGCCCGGTGGGGTTCATCGCCCTCGACGGCCACCACGTCGACATGCTGTTCGTCCATGACGACGTCCGGGGCCGGGGAGTGGGCAGGGACCTGATCGGCTGGGCCGCCGAACGGCACCCGGTTCTGACACTGGACGTCAACGGGCAGAACCCGGCCGCGCGAGGCTTCTACGCCAGACTGGGCTTCGAGGAGACCGGGCGTTCGCCGGTGGACGGGGAGGGGCGGCCGTTCCCACTCGTGCACATGCGCCGCGAGACCGTCCCGGCCCCGGGGGACGGCGGCGGGGCGGGGGCACGGGGGGCCTGACCGGCCCCGGGGAGGCCGTTCAGGTCCGTTGGGCGGAGTACACGCTCAGATGGGTGTACGCCAGGGAGAACAGCGGCGTGGGCACGCCCAGTTCGCGCCCGCGCGCGACCAGGTCGCCGATGATGTGGTCGGCCTCCACCGGATTGCCGTGGGTCAGGTCCCAGTACATGGAGGTCGTGGTCGTGGCCGTGGTGTCGGCGATGGTGGCGTTGGCCCGGTCACCGGCCTCCTGGCTGGGCGGGTGGCCCGAAGCGGTGGCCACGGCGATGGCCTCCTCGAACACCCCGGACGTGAACTCCCGTCCGCCCGGCGCGGTGTTGACGCGGCCGATGGGGCCGCGCATCAGGCAGGTGCACGCGCCCAGGCTCGCCAGGAACACCCACTTGTGCCACATCTCCTGGCGGATCTCGAAGGTGGGCGTGGCGGTGTGGGTTCCGGTGTCCAGCGCCGCGTGCACGTCGTCCAAGCCGATGACGGGCCGCTCGCTCAGAGGCCCGTAGATCAGCTGGCCCATCCTGCCGACTTCGACGATCTCGCCCCGCTCATCCAGACGGGTCATGACCATGGCGACCCCGCCGTAGACGCGGTCGGCGCCAAAGCGCTCGACCAGGGTGTCGATGTGCCGCATGCCGTTGAGGAGGGGCAGCACCACGGTCCGAGGCCCCACCGCCGGGGCCAGGTCCTTGAGCGCGGCGTCGAACCCGTAGGACTTCACGGACACGATCACCAGGTCGTATCCGGCCTCCAGCTGGTCGGCGGTGACGGCGGAGACCGGTACCGTCTCCACCCCGCCGTCCACGCCGTGGATGCTCAGGCCGTGCTCGCGCAGCAGTTCGGCGCGCGCTGGCCGGACGAGGAAGTCGACGTCCTGGCCCGCCTGCGCCAGGTGTGCGCCGAAATAGCCGCCGACCGCTCCGGCCCCCACGACAAGGATCTTCATGGCTCTCCAACCCGGTGGTTCACGAACACCGCAAAACGTATGGCCACGGGATGCCTGGTGGCAAGGCGTCCCCGGAACGGCCCGGACACGTGCGCCGCCCGGCTGATCGCCGACGGCCTCGAGGCCCGGTGGTCAGGGGCTCCTGCCCGTCCCGCTGGTATCGGAGCAGTGCGTCTTCTTCGACCGGTCGCGGGTCACGGCGAGCTTCGAACACAGCGGTCTTGTGGAATCGGCGTGTTTGATGGCCTGAACAGGGGCATGGCGGCCTCTGTCCCATATCCCGTGCGGAAGATGGCGTGTTCCGCGCATAGAAGTACACCAAGTGGTCACCCTGATGTTGTTGTCAGCGCGGGCGGGGCAACGATCTCGGACGCGTCCCGGCGGGTGCCCTATGGGGTCCTCGTCCGTACTCTGGGGCTGGGCGGTCCGTCCTGACTAGCGCAAACACCTCCACCTGCCGAGAATGCACCAATCCTGGTGCCGCCCCGGCACTGAAACTCCGTGAAGTACGCTGAAAAGCGCTGTCAATATCCTCTGACCTGCTGACAGCTTCTGTTGACTCTTTGAGCTGGCACGTTCAGAGAGGGGCGTTGGTATTTTTCCGGTGTCCGGATGTGGACACCGGGTTCCCTGTGGCTTTGGCCAGGGGGAATGAAAAACTCCCTCCCCTGGTATTTGCGAAGAGGAGGCCCGGGGCTTCACAGGCGTGTCCCCGGTGCCTAGCCTTGGTGCTGAGTAAAGCGCGGATTTCTCAACCCCTGTGTTTCAGGGGTCCTGATGTGCTGTGCGAAAAGTTCCGGACGACTCTGTTTCTTTTTCTGGCCCTAGTTTTGCTGTTGAGTCATAAGTCGGGAAGTTGTTCTTTATGGGGAATAATGTTGATCGCGGCTCTCTTTCGATGCTGTCCGCCCAAGGCGGTGTCTGGGCGGCTCAGGAGATCGAAGCGGAGGGATCTCGGTTCAACTGCGGGGGATACATCAGAATCCACGGGCCGATCGATCGCGAATACCTGAGCGAGGCCGTCCGGTGGGCTCTGGAGGAAGCCGAACCACTCCGTGTGAGGTTCGACGACGGTCGGCAGCGGGTCGAGGACGGTTCCGGCCTGGGGCTGGAGTACTTGGACGTCAGCGGAGACGAATCCCCCCGGGCCGGCGCTGAACAGTGGATGTCAGCCGACATGTCACGAGCAGTCAGCCTGGGGGGCGACAGCCGGCTCGTGCGTCATGTCCTGATCCGGGAGTCAGAATCCAGCCACATCCTCTATCTGCGCTATCACCACATCGTGATGGACGGGTTCGGTCAGAACCTGCACCTTCGCAGGATCGCCGACATCTACACGGCGCTCGCGGCCGGCGGGGAACCCAAGCAGGGACGCGGCGCCGGGCTCGCGGAGTTGGTCGCCGACGATCGCGCCTACCTTGAATCCGCCGGGCGAGGGGCGGACCGGGACTACTGGCTCGAACTCATGTCGGACCGGACGCCCCTGCCCACCCTGTCCCAGCGGTCGCGGGGAACCCGGAGCGGAGTGCTCCGGCGGGTGCGCCACCTGGAGAACGAGGAGAGCAGGGCGCTGCACGACCTCGCGTCGAAGTGCTCGTCCACACCCTCCGCCGTCCTGTTGGCCGTGGTGGGCGCCTACGCCTGCCGGATCACCACCCGCACGGAGACCGTCCTCAACCTCCCCGTCCCGGCCCGGGTGGGCAGGGCGGCGCGGTCCACGCCCTGCATGCTCGCCAACGAACTGCCGCTGCCCGTGGACGCACCGCGCGGGCACACGTTCGCGGACCTGGTGAAGGGGGTGACCGAACGGCTCAAGGAGGTGATGCGGCACCAGCGCTACCGGGGGGAGGACCTCCACGCGGATCTGGGCCTGGCCGGAAGCGGGCAGAGCGTTGCCGGTGTGACGGTCAACTGCATGAACCTGCAAGGAAAGCTCTCCTTCGGCGGGGTCCCCGCCACCGTGCACCACCTCTCGGCCGGGCCTGTCCGCGACCTTTCCCTGAACTTTCTCCTGGAGCAGGACGGCTCCGCCACGACCCTGGTCATGGACGCGGTGTCCGAGCGGTACTCGCCCGAGGAACTGGCGGCCCAGGAGGACCACCTGTTCGTCTTCCTCCGTCACTGTCTGACCGGGCCGGACCGGCCCTTGAGCTCCCTCCCGCTCATGGAGGCCGAGGACGAACGGGCGGTCCTGGAGGCCGGGCGCGGCCCTGAGCGCGACTACCCGCTTGGGCGGAGTCTCGGGGGACTCATCGAAGCCCAGGCCCGGCGCACCCCGAACGCGGTCGCCGCCCAGGTGGAGGGGGAGTCACTCACCTATGAGGAACTCCTCGACCGCGCCTGGCGGCTCGCTTCGCGTCTGCGGTCACGCGGAGCGGGGCCGGGGGCGATCGTTGGAGTATGCGACAAGCGCTCCTTGGACCTGATCGTCGAACTGCTGGCGGTCTTGCTGTCCGGTGCCGCCTACGTGCCGGTCGACCCGGACCTGCCGCCGTCCCGGGTGTCCTTCCTCGCCGAGGACGCTGGTGTGCACACCTTCCTGGGCAACTCCGGACTCCTCGGACGCTTTCCGTTCCTCGCGGACCGCTCCATCGCCGTTGACACGGTCCTTCCCGAACTGCCACGTGTGCCGCCCGGGACGTGTGAGGCGACCGCGGAGGACACGGCCTACGTCATCTACACCTCCGGCTCGACGGGCAAGCCCAAGGGGGTGGCCGTGCCGCACCGGGGGGTGGTCAACCGCCTGATGTGGATGCAGGAGGAATACGACCTGCGTCCCGAGGACACGGTTCTCCAAAAGACCCCGTTCACCTTCGACGTCTCCGTCTGGGAGTTCTTCTGGCCTCTGCTGGTCGGAGCCCGGCTGCACCTGGCGCCGCCTGACGCGCACCGCGATCCGCGGGCGATCGCCGATATCGTACGGCGGCACCGCGTCGACGTCCTGCACTTCGTTCCCTCCATGCTGGACCTGTTCCTGGCGGAACCCGCCGCTGCCGGCCTGGGATCCCTGCGGCACGTCATGGCCAGCGGTGAGGCGCTCTCAGCGGAGACGGTCGAGCGCTTCCACCGGCTCTACGGAGACTCCGACCCCCCGGTGAGGCTGCACAACCTGTACGGGCCCACCGAGGCCAGCGTCGATGTCACCCAGTGGGAGTGCGCACCCGAGGGGACGGGGACCCCGGTTCCGATCGGGAGGGCGGTACCCAACACCGTCCTCCACGTCTTGGACGCCTATGGCGCCCTCGTGCCCTTCGGAGCCCCGGGGGAACTCTGTATCGGCGGTGTCCAGGTCGCCACCGGATACCTGAACCGGGCCGGCCTCACCGAGCGTTCCTTCGTCGACAACCCCTTCGGTGCGGGCACGCTCTACCGCACCGGGGACGCGGCGACCCTGAGCCCGGACGGAATCCTGTACTTCCTCGGACGGCTCGATTCCCAGGTCAAGGTCCGAGGAATGCGCGTGGAACCGGGGGAGATCGAGTCGGTCCTGCTCGCACACCCCTCCGTCGCCCAGGCCGTCGTCCTGGCCCCGAAGGACGACGGGGGCGGGCACAGGCTGCTGGCGCATGTCGTCCCCTGGGACGGGCGGGAGCTCACGCGCGAGGACATACTGGCCCACGCGCGCGAGCACCTGCCTGAGCACATGGTTCCGGCCACGGTGGGAGTCGTCTCCGAGTTCCCGACCTTGACCAGCGGAAAGATCGACAGGGAGGAGCTGTCGTCCATATCCGCCGAGGTGACGGAACCGTCCGAGACCCTCACACGGCCGGAAGGGGACGTCGAACACCGGCTGCACGAGGTCTGGACCGACGTCCTCGGCCTGGGGGCCGTCGACGTCAACAGTTCGTTCTTCGCGCTGGGCGCCGACTCGATGCACTGCATCCGTGCCCGGTCCGCCCTGGAACAGCGCGGTCTGACATGCAGCGTCGCCGAGATCTTCGAAGCGCCCACGATCCGGTTGTTGGCCTCAGTCGTCAGGCCCAGAGAGGGCCTGTCAGGTACGGAGGGGGCCAAGCCCTTCGACCTCGTGTCTCCAGAGGACCGCGCCCTTCTCCCCGAGGGCGCGGTGGACGCCTATCCGCTGAGCCGGATGCAGTTCGGCATCCTCTACCACTCCGACGACGGCGAGAACACGTCGGTGTACCGCGTCGTGGCGAGCATCGAGGTGCCCCTGGCACTCGACGAGCACCTTCTGCGCGAGGTCCTCACCGCGACTGTGGACCAGCATCCCGCGCTGCGGACCTCCTTCCACCTCAGCGGCTTCAGCGAAGCGCTCCAAGTCGTCCACGGGGTGGTGGAGGTGCCGCTGGAGAGCAGGGACTCCCTGTCGGGCCGTGCTCGTGAGGAGCAGCAGGACCATCTGCGCCGCTGGGTGGAGTCCGCCAAGCACCAGGTCTTCGACCTGACCCGCGCTCCCCTTCTGCGTTTCACCGCCCACCGGCTCGGCCCGGACTCCTTCCAGCTCTCCGTAGTGGAACACCACGCGGTGCTCGACGGCTGGAGCGACGCCGGGATGATGAACGAGATCGTCGAGCGCTACCGGGCCCGGCTCTTCGGGGAGAACCTGCTCCTTCCGGCCGTCCCCTCCACCTACCGGGATTTCGTGGCGGCGGAGCGCCGAGCCGAGAACGATGAGTCCCACAGGGAGTTCTGGCGGGAGGAACTCTCCCAGGCCTCCCCCCGACAGCTGCCCCGTGCCACCGCGGGAGCGGGGCGCGGCGCCCCAGAGCACCGCCGCTACACCGTGCCTCTGGCGGACGCCGACACCGAGGAGCTCTTCGCCGGAGCCAGGAGAGCGGGAGTGCCGGTCAAAGCCCTGTGCGCGGCCGCGCACGTGGCGGTGGTGCGCTTCGTCCAAGCCAGTGAGGACGTGGTCACCGGCGTCGTGGCCAACGCCCGTCTGGAGGAGGCCGGAGGCGACGAGGCGATCGGTGTATTCCTCAACACCCTGCCCCTGAGCCTCCGGGCCGGTGGCATGTCCTGGCTGGACCTGGCCAAGGAGGTCCACGCATGGGAGCGCAGGACCTCGCCCCACCGCAGGTACCCGTATGCGAGGATCCGTGACGACCACGGCGACCTGGAGTTGGACTCCTATGTCAACTTCATGGACTTCCACCGGCAACTGGGATTCGACCCCGCCCGGGTGAACAGCCTGGGTGCGGCCGACACCAACTTTCCGCTCGCCGTCAACTTCCTGATCGACGCCGACCGGAAACGCCTCGACCTCTGGTTGGACTGCGACACCTCACAGCTCGACCAGGGCTTGTGCGGGCAGTTGGCGGTCTACTACGGCAACGCCGTACGCGCGCTCGTGTGGGACCCGGACGCGGACGTTCGCGACGTGTCGTTGAGCCCGGCCGAGGAGGTGGGCCGATTGCGGGAGTGGGGCACCTCAGCGGTCCCCTTCGACCAGGAGGCCACCGTGGGTTCGCTGATCGCCGAGCAGGCGGCCGAGACCCCCGACGCGGTTGCCGTCACGCACGCGGACCGGAAGCTCACCTACGCCGAGCTTGTGGAAGCGGCGGACGACGCCCTGGCCCGCCTGCGGGAGAACGGTGTTTCACCCGGAGGACGGGTCGGGCTGAACCTGGGCCGGGGGCTGGACCTGATGGTCCTTCTCGTCGCGGTGGCGCGCAGCGGCGCCGCCTACGTGCCCCTGGACCCGGATTTTCCCGCGGAGCGGCTACGCCACGTCGCGGAGGACGCCGGACTCGACTGCCTGGTCACCGACAGCGCCGACGGCGAGGGGCTGCCCGCGCGCACCGTGATCAGGTGGGAGGGCCTGGAGCAGCAGGCCCGGCGTGCCCAGTACGGGCACGTCGCCGGGTCGGCCGCGCCGACGGATCCCCTCTACGTTCTCTACACCTCTGGCTCGACCGGTGCACCCAAGGGGGCGCAGGTACGCCACCGCAATCTGGTCAACCTCTTCGCGGGCATGGACGAGCGGATCGGGATGGGACCCGGCGACGCCGTTCTCGCGTTGACGAGTATGTCCTTCGACATCTCCACCGTCGAACTGCTCTGGCCGCTCTGCCGGGGAGCGACGGTGGTCATGGCCGACTCCGGGCTGATCGGCCGCCTCGAACCCGGAGACGGCCCCGGCTCCTTCGCCGAGCTCTGCCTCCGCGAAGGGGTGACCCTGGTCCAGGCCACTCCGTCCTTCATGGCAGTGGTCGTCAGCAGGCCCGGCGCGCTGAACGCCATGCGGGGGGCCAGGGCGGTGCTCTTGGGCGGCGAGGTGTTTCCGCCGGGAACCGCCGCGCGGCTGGTGAGCGAGCTTCCAGGAACACGGATCATCAACGGGTACGGCCCGACCGAGGCCACCGTCTACTCGTCCATGCACGAGCTGGAGGGCCCTCCCGGACAGGAGGCCCTGCCCATCGGGCGGCCCGTGGCCAACACCCTGCTCCGTGTGCTCGCTGAAGACGGCCGCACCCCGCTCCCCCCAGGCGTCGAGGGAGAGCTGTGGATCGGTGGCGAAGGCGTGGTCGACGGTTACCTCAACCGTCCGGACCTGACCAAGGAACGGTTCGTGACCGCCCCCGACGGCGGTCGCTGGTATCGCACGGGTGACCGCTGCCGGTGGCGCGTCGACGGCCGGCTGGAGTTCCTCGGACGGGGGGACCGGCAAGTCAAGGTGGCCGGGCACCGAGTCGAGCTTGACGAGATCGAGAGCATCCTCTCCCTGCACCCCGACGTGTCCTCCGCGGCGGTGGCCGCTTTCCCCGGCCACGGGGAGTCCCCGGAGCTCGTGGCCTACGTCGCCCCTGCGCTGGAGAACACAGCGGAGGTCGAGCAGGCCCACATCGGGACCTGGAGCGAGGTGTGGGACCGGACCTACGACGGCTCCGCGGAGGAGGACCGAAAGGCCGTCCCCGGCCAGGAGGACTTCTCAGGGTGGCAGAGCAGCTATACGGGAGCCCCGATCCCCACGGCCGAGATGCGCGACTGGCTGGACCGAACGGTCGAACGCGTCAGTGGTCTGGGAACCGGGAGCATCGTGGACGTCGGGATGGGTGTCGGCCTGCTCATGGAGGACCTCCTGCCCCGCGTTTCGTCCTACCACGGGGTCGAGCCGTCGCGTGCGGCGCTCGAAACGGCGGCGAGGCGGGTCCCCGGGGACGGCCGCGCACGCGTGCGGCTCGATCAGGGGGACGCGGCCACGCTCGCCGAACTGGACTCCACCGGTTCCGGTGTCGTCGTGCTCAACTCGGTCATCCAGTACTTCCCCGGCCCCGAATACCTGTCACGGGTACTGGAGGATGCGGTTCGGGTCGCGGGACCCGGGGGCGCGGTCTTCATCGGAGACGTGCGTGATCTCCGCCTACTGGAGGCATTCCACGCCGACACGGCCATCCAGTCCTCGAATCCGCTCACACCAGGCGACCAGATCGCCGCCGCGGTCGCGCGCGCCTGCTCCGACGAGAGCGAACTGTGCGTGGACGCCCGGTTCTTCCGGCGGTTCGCTGAGACGTCTCCCCAGGTCGGGGGCGTCCTGGTCGAGCTCAAACGCGCTTCTCACCACACCGAGATGGCACGGTTCCGCTACGACGTGACCCTGTTGGGGCGCGACCGCGCCAGCGGTGGAGCGGCCACCGGAGCGGTGGTGCCTTGGCGCGAACTGGCGGCCCCCGAAGACGGGGCGCCCCTGGACAAGCTCCGGCTCCTGGTGGCGGATGCCTCCGCTGACCAGGCGGTCACCGTCACGGGGATACCCGACCGTCGCCTGGCCAGGCCCCGGGCCTCGGTGGCGGCTCTGAACGAGGGGCTGTCCGGCGTCGACGCATGGGAACTGCAAAGGCGTGTGTGGGGAGCTGACGGGGCCGAGACGGTCGACCCCGAACACGTGGCCCTGCTGGGGGAGGCCGTTGGACGGCGGACACACCTGGCCCCGGGAGGCGCGCCAGGCACGGGACGCTTCGACGCCGTGTTCGATGCGGTCGGTACGACCGGACAGGAAGGGCGATGACCGAGGTGGAACACCTGACCAACCAACCCCTGCCTTCGACGGCCATGAAGGAACTGCGGGGACGGCTGCGCGAGTTCGCCGGTTCCCGCCTGCCCGGCGCGGTGGTGCCCAAGGAGTTCGTCCTGCTCCACGAGCTGCCCAAGCTCCCGAACGGCAAGGTCGACCGTGACCGGCTGCCCGAGCCCCACCGCGAGGCGCACCGGGGCCGGTCCTACGTCGCGCCCCGAACCCTGGAGGAAGAACGCGTCGCGGCCGTGTGGTGCGACATCCTCGGCGTTCACCGGGTGGGAGCCTTCGACGACTTCTTCGACCTCGGCGGAGGTTCGTTGGCCGCGGCCCAGATGGCGGCCCGTCTTCGCTCGGACTCGGGGGCGTCAGTCAACGTCCGCCAGATCTTCGACAACCCGACGGTCGCACGGCTGGCGCTCATGCTGGGCTCGGAATCCGCGGTCGAGGAGGCGGGGCCGCGCCAGCACCCGCGCAGCATTCCCACCGAACAGCTCCTCGACGAGGCCCGACTGCCGGAGGACGTCGCCCCCGCGCCGGGTGTGCTCCCCCCGGCGCGGGCTCCCTACCGCGAGGTCTTGCTGACCGGTGCCACCGGGTACACGGGCGCCTTCCTCCTTCGTGAACTCATCGACCGCTCGCAAGCGCGCGTGCACGTCCTGGTCCGCGCCGCCGACGCCGCGGAGGCCCGGGAACGGGTCGTGGCATCGATGCGTCGGTACGGGGTCGCGCGAGAGGGGGACACAGAACGCATCTCCCTCGTCCTCGGTGATCTCGCCCGCCCATACCTCGCGCTGGACCGGGACGCCTACGAGGAGCTCAGCGCACGGGTGGAGATGATCATCCACAACGGTGCCTCGTCGAGTTACGCGCTGCCCTACCGGAGGCTGAAACCGGTGAACACACTGGGCACGCTGGAGGTGTTGCGCCTGGCCTGCCGGTACCGAGTCAAACCGGTGCACTACATCTCGTCGCTGGCCGTCTACCCCGGAGAGCGGGGGCACTCCCGCTGGGCCGAAGCCCCAGTGCCCGATCCCGAGGGAGTCGTCGGCGGTTACCGGCAGAGCAAGTGGGTCGGCGACTCCATGATGTCGCAGGCGGCCGAGCGCGCCGTCCCCACCTGCGTCTATCGCCCGGGGCTGATCGTCGGCAGCCAGAGCAACGGCGCCTGCTCGACTGACACGCTCCTGAACGCGGCGATCAAGGGATGCATCCAGCTCGGCGCGGCACTGGACTTCGACGCCACCTTGGAGCTCGTCCCCGCGGACTACTGCGCCGCCGCGGTCGCCCACATCGCGCTCGGGGGCGAGCACTCGGACACGATCTTCAACCTGCCGGGCGCCCGGAGCATTACCTGGAACGACTTCGTCGGGCTCGTCGCCGCCCACGGTTATCCCATCGAGAGCCTGCCCTACCCGGTCTGGTACCAGAGGCTACGCGAGGCCGTCGAGCGCGGGGAGGACAACGAGCTCGCCCGCTTCCTGCCACTCTTCGGCCAGCGGCTTCCAGCCGAGGACCTGGGTTACGAGGGAAGCAGGCCCCTCTTCGAGGCCGGTAACTTGCACGCCGCGCTTCGGGGGTCGGGGGTCGCCTGCGCCGAACTCGACGCGACGTTCGTCGGCCGGTTCCTGGACTGGTTCTCCGCGGAGGGCTACCTCCCAGAGCCCCCCGAACGCGGCCACGAAGGTTAGGTCGTGTTTTTTGCATCATTTCGGGCTCGCGTCCACCGGGCTGCCTCTCGCTACGCCTCTGCGCTCGTGAAGCACGACCGGGCTGAACTTCGCACATCGTCTTGCGAGAGATGGCCCGGACGGCCGCTCACCGACCCGAAAGCCTTCTAAAAGAACTCCCTAGCCCGCTCCCCGCCAACACCTGTGCCGGGCAAGGGCGCAGTGGAAAGGCCGACATGGAATCCCTCTTCAGCATAGGTTTCGTCGACGACCCCTACCCCACCTACTCCCGTATGCGCGAAGTCGGCCCCGTCCACCGGGTCACGCTTCCGGGAGGTATCGACGCCTGGCTCGTCACCGGCGACGAGGAGGTGCGTCGCGTCTTCCTCGGCAACGAGGACTTCTCCAAGGACATGGAGACTCACTGGTACTCCTACCGTGAGGGCAAGCTGCCCATGGTGGGTGACGTGGTCATCGCCATGGCCGACAACATGCTGATCGCCGACCCGCCCAAGCACACCCGGCTTCGTGCGTCGGTGGCGAGGGAGCTCACGCGTAAGCGCGTCAACGCGCTCGCGCCCCGTGTGGCGGACACGGTGGACCGGCTCCTGGACGAGATCACCGCGAAGCAGGGTGATGCGGACGCCGGGCGCGCCGACCTGGTCGAGGAGTTCGCCGCGCTGGTGCCCATGAGGGTGATCTGCCCCCTCCTGGGGATCCCCGACGAGGACGGCGAGTTCCTGCGGCCCTTGGTCAGCACGGTGATGAGCAACGACGAGAACGGACAGCGCAACGCGCTGGCGGCCAGCCAAAAGGTCAACGCCTACCTCGCCGACCTGGTGCGGGACGAACAGCGCGGAAGGGGAGACGGCCTCGCCACCGCCCTGGTCGAGCAGGGCGACCTCGGCGACCGGGAGATAGTCGAGATGCTGGCGCTGCTCATGGCCGCGGGCCACGAGACCACGGTCAACCTCCTCGGAAACGCGGCTCTGGCCCTCCTCCGGCACCCGGACCAACTCGCCTCACTGATCGAGGACCCCGGACAGTGGCCCGCCGCGGTCGAGGAGGTCCTGCGCTGGGACAGCCCGGTACAGAACGTCCTGTGGCGCTTCACCCGAGAGCCCGTGACCATCGGGGACACCACCATCCCGGCGGGGGAGGCCGTCGCCCTGAGCCTGGCCGCCGCGCACCGGGATCCGCGGCGCTACGACGATCCCGAGAAGTTCGACATCACCCGGGGACGGAGCGACCATCTTGCCTTCGGCCATGGGATCCACCGGTGCATAGGCGCCGAACTGGCCCGATTGGAGGCCCGGACCGCACTTCCCATGCTCTTCGAGCGACTTCAGGGGATGCGTCTGGACGGTGAGCCCTCCTACCGGCCCTCCACGATCTCCCGTGCACTGAGCCATCTGCCGGTGGCCTTCGGACAGAGGGTGAACACCGTTGCGTAAGCGAGCTTCCACGCCCCGAACCAGAGAAGGAACAGCGATGGCCCGCCTCCCCGAGGAACAGGTAGCGATCGTCGGTATGGCCGGGCGCTTTCCCGGCGCCGATGACGTTGGCGCCCTGTGGGACCTGCTGGAACGGGGTCACGACGCGATCGGCCCGGTACCGGCCGAACGCTGGGACGCCCAGGAGAGCATCGACCCGCGAAGGCACATCCAGGACGTCGGCGGGTTCCTCGACGGCGTCGACCGCTTCGACCCCATGTTCTTCGGGATCTCGCCGCGCGAGGCCGTGGACATGGACCCCCAGCAAAGACTCCTGCTGGAAACCACGTGGCGCGCGCTGGAGGACGCGGGCCAGCCGGCGGACGGACTCCACCGTTCCAGGTGCGGTGTCTACGTCGGAGCGAGCTGGCACGACTACGACCTCCTCCGCAAGGAGACCGGAGCACCGGCCACCCAGTACAGCGCTGTTGGTACGGCCCTGGACATTCTCGCCAGCAGGATCTCCTACCTGCTCAAGACCACCGGTCCCAGCCTCACCGTGGAGACGGGGTGCTCCTCGGCGCTCGTGGCCCTGGACACGGCGGTACGGGCGCTGCGCCACGGGGATGTGGAGTCCGCGATCGTCGGCGGGGTCAACCTCATCCTCACCCCGGACGTCTCGGTCGGACTCACCCACTTCGGAGGGCTGTCCGACAGCGGGCGTAGCCGGGCGTTCTCCGCGCGGGCCGACGGTTTCGTGCGCGGGGAGGGCGTGGTGACCCTCTACCTCAAACGGCTGGACCGGGCGCTGGCCGAAGGCGACCGCGTTCACGCCGTGGTGCTCGGCAGCGAGGTCAACAACGACGGAGGCGGAGAGAGCCTGGTCGCCCCGAACCCCGGGGGCCAGACGGACCTGTTGCTGCGGGCCTACGCGCGCTCCGGTGTCGACCCCGCCCTCCTCGACTACGTCGAGACCCACGGAACCGGGACCCCGAAGGGCGATCCGATCGAGGCGGCCGCCCTTGGCCGGGTACTCGGCCAGGCGCGCGGTGAGCAGGCCCCGCCCCTGCGGATCGGGTCCATCAAGTCCAACATCGGCCACCTTGAGGCCGTTGCCGGTCTCGCCGGACTGGTGAAGGTCCTGCTCGCCATGCGGCACCGCGTGATCCCGCCGAGCCTGTACGCGGACGACCCCAACCCCGACATCGACTTCTCCGGACTCAAGGTGTCGGTGGTCCGCGCCCGGCAACCGCTGCCCGAGGACGGGCGCCTGCACATGGCGGTCAACTCCTTTGGCTGGGGAGGGACCAACGCCCACGTCATCCTGGCGAGCCCGCCCGAGGAACAGGCCGGGGACACGCCGTCCCCCACCCACGTCCCCTCGGCGTTCACACCGGTCTCCGCGCACAGCGAGGACGCCCTGGCACGACGCCGCGAAGACCTCTCCCGCAGTGTGGAGAAGGCAGGTCCCGCCGCACTCGCCGGCACGCTCGCCCACGGACGCGACCACTTCCACCTCCGCGCGGCCTTCACCGCGACCGACGCGGAGACGCTCAGCGCGGACCTGTGCGACCTCACCGAAGAAGCGAGCTCGGAGAACCCCCGGATCGTCGCGGGCAGGGCGGTCGAACACGGGCGTACCGCCTTCGTGTTCCCCGGACAGGGCGCGCAGTGGGCGGGGATGGGACGCGACCTCTACTTCGGACACCCGGTGTTCCGTGAGTGTATCGACGCGTGCGCCCAGGCCCTGGACCCGCACACCGACTTCGACCTGGTCCAGGTCCTCATCTCTGAGGACAGCGCCTGGCTGAAGAGGGTCGACCAGGTCCAGCCGGTTCTGTGGGCGGTCTTCGTCGGGCTCGCCGAGCTCTGGCGCCGAGCCGGGGTGTCACCGGACGTGGTGGTGGGGCACAGCCAGGGGGAGATCGCCGCGGCGACGGTGGCCCGGATCCTGCCACTGGACGAGGCCGCCCGAACGGTCGCCCGCCGAGCCGCGCTCCTGCGCTCGGTGGCGGGGCGGGGACTGATGCTCTTCGTTCCCCTCACCGCGGACCGCGCTCAGGAGGCGCTCGAAGGGTTCGAGCAGCAGGTGGTCCTGGCGGTGGACAACGGCCCCTCCTGCGTGTTGGCGGGTGACGCCGACTCCGTGCTCATGCTCAAAGAGATCCTGGGCGCGGACGGGACCCCCTGTCGACTGGTGGACGTGGACTACGCCTCACACAGCCCTCAGATGGATCCGCTCATGGACGGGCTCACCAAGGAGCTGGACACGGTCCGCGCACAGGAGGGCACCGTCCCCCTTCTCTCCACCCTTCACGCCAGGCGGGTGGAGGGCTTCGAGCTCGGCGCGGACTACTGGTGCGCCAACCTCCGGGGGCGGGTCCGGTTCGCCGAGACCATGCGCGAGCTGGCCAAGGAGGGCGTGACGCACATCGTCGAGGTCAGTACCCACCCCGTGCTGGGTGAGGCCCTCACAGAACTGGCCAAGGAGTGGGAGAGCGTCCCCGTCGTGCTGTCGACGCTGCGCCGCGACGCGGGAACCCCGGCCGACCTGGCCCACGCGTTCGCCCGTGCCTACGTATCCGGGCTGAGCCCTCTGGACCACCTTCCCCCCGGCCCTCCGGACGCGGTCCCGGCCTACCCCTGGCTGCGGGAACGCCACTGGCTTCCGGCGACCCGCCGTCGGGGACCGGCGGCCCGCGGCCTGGAGCCGGAGCTCCTGCCCGCCGCGGTCGAGCAAGGGGTCTGGCAGGGAGAGACCCAGCTCTCGGTCGACGACCAACCCTGGCTGGCCGACCACAAGGTCCACGACACCGCGGTCGTCCCGGCCACGGCCATGCTCGTGCTGGCCCTGAACACGGGGCGCGCCCGGACGGGCGCCATGCCACGGGTGCTGTCCGACGTCCGCTTCGCGGAGCACCTGCGGGCCGAAAGCGAGGCTGAACAGCCCTCCAGGCTGGCGCTCCTGTGGCATGACGACGGCTTGGAAGGAGGCGACCTGCGGCTGCTGTCCCTCCCAGAGGGCGCGCGGACCTGGGCCGAGCACGCTCGGGCCCGCGCCCAGAACCCCTCCGCTCAGGACCATGGGGCTCTGCCTCCGGGCGGGGAGGAGCTCACCCCCATAGACCCGGCGGACTTCTACGCCTCGTGCGCCGAGCGGGGACTGAACTACGGGACCTCGTTCCGCGTCGTGCGCGCCCTCCGGGCCGGCGCGGAGACAGCCGAGGCCACTGTCGGGTTGGCGGAGCGGGAACGCCAGGGCCTGCGCCCGCACCACCTGCACCCCGTTCTCTGGGACGGTGCCCTCCAAGCGGTGACGGCCCTCAGCCAGGAAAGGGCCACCGCCGTGCCCACCTCGGTGGACCGGATCGAACTGTGCGACGACCTGTCCGACCCACCACACCAGGTGCTCAGCAGGACGGTACGTCGCGACGGGCTCGTCTTCGACGTTGACGTGTCCACCACCGACGGACAGCCGCTGGTACTGCTCCGGGGCCTGCGCCTGGAGCGCATCGAACCCCCGAAGACCACGGATCCACTCGCGGGAAGCGCCCACCACATGGCGTTCGTCGAGGCCCCTCCGGCCGAGGCGGACCAGTTCGACTGGTGGGTCGTCGGGGCCGACGGCGACGGCGCCAACGCACTGGCCGAGGCGCTCAGCTCCTTCGGAGCCAAAGTCAGCCGCGCGGACGGACCGGCCGACCTGCCGGACGCGAGCATGGAAGCGGTCGTCTACGTCGCACCCGCCGGGGCGTCGACGACGGGGACCCAACGCGAGGAGCTCTCCACACTGGCAGAGCTGGTGTCCACCTGTGCCAGAGCTGCTGCCCCGCCCCGGCTGGCCGTGGTCACACACGATGCACAGGCGACTCCGGACGGCGTCGTCCCGGACGCGGGTGCCGGGCTCTACTGGGGCTTCACCCGTGTCGTCGCCAGGGAACACGGCGGACTCCGCTGCCGGCTCATCGATGTGACCTCGGCGGACCCCGCCTCGGAGCGCTACCGCGCGTGCGCGGTCGAACTCGCCGGGGCCGACGGCGACGACCAGGTCCTCTTGCGCGGGACACGCCGCCTGGCCGGACGTATCCTGTCCGGCCTCGACGAGACCGCTCCGGACGCGCCCGCATGGAACACGCCGACGCGCCCCTTCCGGCTCGCCACGGACCGTCCTGGCTGGTGGGAGGGGCTCGCCTTCCGCGCGGCCGAACGGCCCGCTCCCGGGCCGGGCGAGGTCGAGGTCGAGGTCAGCGCCATCGGGCTCAACTTCATCGACGTCATGAAGGCCATGGGCACCTACCCCGATCAGAGCGGTGGAGCCGGCCTGTTCGGAGGGGAGTGCGTCGGCAGGGTCACGGCGACAGGGCCCGGGGTCACCTCGCACCGGGAGGGGGACCGGGTGGCGGCATGCGGATTCGGTGCGGCCGCCTCCCACACCGTCGTACGGGCCGAGCACGCGGTGTCCGTGCCGCAGCACCTGTCCGACGAGGACGCCGCCACGCTGCCGCTCGTCGCGGCGACGGCCTGGTACGGCCTGGTGGACTTGGGCCACCTGGCCGAGGGTGAGACCGTGTTGATCCACTCCGCCGCGGGAGGGCTGGGACTGGCGGCGGTCCAGGTCGCCCGCCTTCAGGGTGCCCATGTCATCGCGACCGCCGGAACGGAGGACAAGCGGCGTACCTTGCGCGAGCTCGGGATCGATGACGTCTTCGACTCGCGGGGCACGGACTGGGCAGGGGAGGTCCTGCGGGCCACGGAGGGCCACGGGGCCGACGTGGTGCTCAACTCCCTGACCGGTGCGGCCCTGGACCGCAACTTCGAGGTCCTGGCCGAGGACGGTCGCTTCATCGAGGTCGGCAAGAAGGACATCTACCAGGGGCGCAGGATCGGTCTGGACGCCTTCCGCGGCCGTATCAGCTTCTCGGCGGTTGACCTGGCCGGTCTCATGAGCAGACGACCCGAGCGGTTCGCCCGTCTGCTCTCACGCGTCTGGGACGAGGTGAGGGCGGACAACCTTCAACCGCTTCCGCGCACCACCTTCCCACTCGGCAAGGCCGACGAGGCGCTCCGAGAGTTCGCCAAGGGACGGCACACGGGCAAGTTCGTCCTCACCGCACCGGAGAGTGTTCGCTCCATCGCCCCCGTCGCGATGCCCGACGGCGGATTTCGCCCTGAGGCCGTCTACCTCGTCACCGGCGGACTCGGGGCCCTGGGGCTGTCCCTCGCGGAGTTCATGGCGGACCGCGGGGCCGGCCACCTGGCGCTGCTGGGCCGTTCGCGGCCCAGCGGGCAGGCGTCCGAGCGGATCGAGGAGCTACGCCGTGCCGGGGTACGGGTCCACGTCCACACCGCCGACGTGACCCGCGCGGACGAGGTCGCCGAGGCGCTGTCGCACATACGCCGGGACGGTCTCCCGCTGGCGGGGGTCGTCCACACGGCCGGTGTACTCGACGACTCCACCGTGGACACCATCACCGCCGCCAGCCTCGAACGCGTCCTCGCGCCGAAGGTCGACGGCGCCCGCCACCTCGATGACCAGACCCGGGACGACCCGCTCGACTTCTTCCTGATGTTCTCCTCGGCGGCGGCCCTCCTCGGCAACACCGGACAGGCGGCCTACGCCGGCGCCAACGCCTACCTGGACACCCTCGCGGCCGCCCGCCGTGCCAGAGGGCTGCCCGCGCTCAGCGTGCAATGGGGGCCCTTCAGCGACACCGGCCTGGCCACCGCCGGCGACAACCGGGGGGAACGCCTCGCACAGCGAGGGATGCCGGGGTTCACCACGGACGAGGCCTGGCGGGCGCTCGAACACCTCTTCAACCAGGACGCGCCTGTGATCGGTTACGTCCCCCTGCGGTTGCGGCAGTGGTTCGACTCCTTCCCCGAGACCGCCGCGCTTTCCAGTTGGAGCGCCCTGCTGAAGGCGTCCCGGGAGGGCGGGGAGGACGGCGGGACCGGCGCGGCGTTCCTGCTGAGGCTCCGGGAGAGCTCACCGGAGGCCAGGGAGTCACTCGTGGAGGGCAAGGTCGGCGATCTGATCGGGCGGGTGCTCCGCGTGGCCGACGGACAGCTCGACCCGCGCACCCCCCTCAAGGAGCTGGGGCTGGACTCCCTTCTGGGGCTGGAACTGCGCAATCGGCTGGAAGCGGCGTTCGACCTGAGGCTGCCCGCAACGTTTCTGTGGACCTACGGCACCGCCGAAGGGCTCGCCAGAGCTCTCTGCGAACACGTCGGATCCGACTCCCGCGTGACTCTCTGAGGAGGCCAACATGCAGAACACGGTGAACCCCTCTGGGAACAAGACACCGATGAGCCGTGCGATGGACACGATCCGAGACCTGCGCGGCCGCCTCGCCGAGGCGGAGGAACGGCAGCCGGTGGCGATCATCGGTATCGGCTTGCGGCTGCCGGAAGGCATCGATGACGTCGACGGCCTCTGGCGCCTTCTCTCCTCCGGGCGGGACCTGGTGCGCGCCCTGCCGGCGGGGCGGCGGGGCCCCTTCGCCGATGAGTGGCGGGAAACCATCAGCTCGGGTTCCTACATGGAGGAGCTCTGGGGCTTTGACGCCGCCTTCTTCGGGATCAGTCCGCGTGAGGCACGCGCACTCGACCCCCTGCACCGGATGGTCCTCGAAGTCGCCTGGGAGGCGTTGGAGGACGCCGCGCTCGCGCCGGACCGGAAGAGAGACGAGCGCATCGGCCTCTACCTGGGCGTGACCGGCGATCAGGACGGATATCGGGCGTGGCGGGGTGGCGGCACGGAAGCCCACTGGTCCACCGGGAGCGGACACAGTTTCGCGGCCGGTCGCGTCGCCTACACGCTGGGTCTGAACGGGCCGGTGTCCACCGTCGACACGGCATGTTCCTCCTCCCTCGTGGCCCTGCACCAGGCGGCCCACGCACTGAGGTCGCATGACTGCGAGGTGGCGCTGGTCGGCGGCGCCAACACCATCATGTCGCCCGGATCGACGAAGACCATCGAGGCGACCGGGGCGCTGGCGCCGGACGGGCGTTGCAAGGCCTTCGACGCCAGGGCCGACGGGTTCGGTCGAGGGGAGGGGAGCGGCTTCCTCGTCCTCAAGACCCTCGACTCCGCCCTGGCCGACGGCGACCGCGTCCACGCCGTGCTCCACGGCACGGCCGTCAACCACGGAGGCCGATCCTCCGGGTTCACGGTCCCGAACGTGCTCTCCCAGATCGACGTGCTCGAACGCGCCCTGGCCGACGCCGACCTCGCGCCGAGCGACATGGGCATGATCGAGACCCACGGTACGGGCACATCGCTGGGCGACCCCATCGAGATGGAGGCCATCACACGAGTCCTCGGAGGCGGGGGGCCCGTGCGCGTGGGGGCCTTGAAGAACAACGTCGGCCACCTGGAGGCGGCGGCCGGGATCCTCGGCGTCATCAAGGCTGTCGCCGCCCTCCAGCGCGCGAGCGTGCCGCCCCTGGCCAACTTCAAGACCCTCAACCCCCGTATCGACACGGGCGGGACGGGGATCGAACTGCCGACTTCCGTGGTCGACTGGTCCCCTGAGGAACACGGCGGTTACGCGGGCGTCAGCTCCTTCGGTATGTCCGGGACGAACGCACACGTCATCCTCGGCCCCGGTGCCGAGGGAGCGCCCCCGCCCGCATACGACGTCCCCGGGTTCGAGTTCGGTGCTGACGGCCACGCCGCGCTGAGGGCCCTCGCGTCCGGACTCGCCGATCGGCTCACCCGACCGGGGACCGACTACGGCGCCTTCGCCCACACCGTCACCCTCGGAAGGGCGCGTCGAAGGACCAGGGCCCGGGTCAGGGCACGGGACGCGGCGACCGCGCGCGAGGCCCTCCTCCGCCTCGCCCGGGGCGACCTCTCCGCGGCCGAGGTCCTCGAAGGCCCCCAGGAGGACCTCCCCGCCGAGTTCGCCGCGCTTCCGCGCCAGGTCACGGAGCTGCCCCACTACCCCTGGCAGCGGAAGAGGTACGCGCCACCGCGAGCTGACGAAGAGCTCACGTTCCCGCCTTCCCCTCCCCCCACCGTGCCACCGCTGCACCGCATCGCTTGGAGGAGGGCGGAGGCCGACCGTGAAGCGCCGTCCTCGGTCATCGTGGCCGGCGACGACGCGGAGACCGTGTCCCTGCTCGCTCGGGCCGCCGAGGAGGAGGGCGCCAGGGGTGTCGTTCTCGTACCGGAAGGCAGCGAGGCGCCCTCCGGGTGGGAGCGGCGCCCGCTCCCCGAGGGAGCCGAGTGGAAACGGGCCCTGAGCGAGTTCGGGTCCGGGAGCCGGACCAGCCTGTTCCTGGCCTACGCCGCGCCCGCCCTCGAACCCGGTGACACCTCCCAGGCCCCTGACCTCACCGGGGCCGACGTGTGCGACGCGGTGACCCGTGCGGTCATGCACGCGCATGGCACTGGTGTGCGGGCGGTGGCCGTCACCCGGGGGAGCCGCCAGGTCACCGGTACGGACGAGGTGGCGGCGGGAGGCCACGGGCCCCTCAACGGCCTCGCCTCGGCGCTCGGTCTGGAAGGCGGGGACGGCTGGGGCGGAATCGCCGACCTTCCGCTGGAGGCGACCGCCGCCGACGCCCGTGCGCTGATGCGTGCGCACGCCGGCGACGACGGTGAGGACGTCGTGGCGGTACGGAACGGGTGTGCCTACGCGGCACGGATCGAACCGGTCGAAGGGAGGCCCGAAGGGCTCGTTCCGCGCCCCGACGCGCGATACCTGGTGACAGGCGCCCTGGGCGGTGTGGGACGCGCGATCACCGCTTCCCTGGTCGAACTCGGGGCACGCCACCTCCTGCTTCTCGGACGCCGCCCGCTCGACCGGCTCGGCGAGGACGAGCAAGGGTTCCTCGGGCGGCTGCGCGAGGCGGGCACCCGGGTGGCCTACCGAGCCGTCGACTGCGGTGACCCCGTCGCGCTGGGGGACCTGCTCCGTGCCGAGGAGGGGCCCGGCCTAGGCGGCGTCGTCCACTGCGCCGGGGAGCTGTCCTCCCGCTCCCTGGCCGAGACCGGTCCGGAGGATCTGGCCCGCGCGCTGCGCGGAAAGTACGCGGGTGCGTGGTGGCTGCACACACTAACCCTCGACGAGCCCCTCGACTTCTTCGTGCAGGTCTCGTCCGCATCGGCTCTGTGGGGGAGCACGGGTAGCGCCGCCTACGCGGTGGCCAACGCGGGTGCCGACGCCGTCGCCGACCACCGTCGCTGGCTCGGCCTGCCGAGCACGAGCCTGGCGTACGGGCCGTGGGAGACGGACGGGATGGTCGACCGCCAGGATCGGGAGGCGCTCTACCGTATGGGGCTCGAATCGCTGAGTCCCGAGCAGGGGTGCGCGGCACTCACCGCGGCCCCCGGAGGCCATAGCGCGCACATCCTGGTCGGAGCCGTCGACTGGTCCCGGTTCACCGAGGTCATGGAGGCCACGAGGCGGCGCGGGCTCTTCCGTGAGGTGGCCCCGGCCCGGGCCGGCGGGGGAAACGGAGCGGACCGGGTCGCGCACCAGCTCCGTGGACTCCCGGCGCGGGCGCGGGCCGCCGCCGCCCGAGAGCACGTCGGCCGGGTGCTGGCCGGTGTCCTGGAGCAGGAGGACCCCGCCGAGATTCCTGCCGGAACCGGCTTCCACGACCTCGGGCTCGACTCGATCATGGCGGTGGACCTCGCCCGAGGGCTGACGGGCTCGCTGGGAACAGAGGTGCCCGTGACCGACGTCTTCGAGTATCCGACCGTCGGGGAACTCGCGACCCGCCTGCTCGCCCGGATCGAGGGCACGTCCCAGGACCAGGAGCCGCGCTCGGCGCCGGTCCGCGCCGTGTCCCCGCCCCCGGTACGGGAAGGGCTCCCTTCCGGGAGCGGCGGTTCCGGCGGCTCCGCGCACGGCGAGCCGGTCGCCGTCGTGGGCATGGCGGGCAGGTTCCCCGGGGCGGACGACGTCAAGGGGTTCTGGGAGCTGCTGAGGCGGGGACGAGACGTCGTCACCCTTCCGCCGAAGGGACGCCTCCCGTCCGGCGGTCCGCGCGCTCAAGATGGTGACATAACCACACCGCAGGCTGGTTTCCTCACCGACATCGACGCCTTCGACTCCGGGTTCTTCGGCATCTCCAGCCGCGAGGCCGAGAGCATGGACCCGCAGCACCGGTTGCTGCTCCAAGCGGCGTGGCACGCACTGGAGGACGCGGGGATCTCCCCGGACGACCTGAAGGGCTCGCGGACGGGCGTCATCGTCGGGATCTCCAACTCCGACTACGCCCGGCTGCTGGAACAGGACGGTCCGCAAGGAGTCGACGCCTACTACGGGACGGGGACCGCCCTCAACGCCGCGGCAGGACGCATCTCCCACCTGATGGGACTGAACGGTCCAGCCCTCGCGGTGGACACGGCCTGCTCGTCCTCCTTGGTGGCGCTCCACATGGCCATGCGGTCACTGCGGGACGGCGAATGCGACACCGTGCTCGTTGGCGGGGTCAACGTCTTGGCGCACCCCACCACCTCGATCGCGGTCAGCCGTGCTCACATGCTCTCCCCCACGGGCAGGTGCAAGACCTTCTCCGCGGACGCCGACGGCTTCGTGCGTGCCGAGGGATGCGGAGTCGTCGTCCTCAAACGCGCCGAGAACGCCCGTAGGGAAGGAGACGGCGTGCACGCGCTGCTCCTCGGCAGCGCGGTGAACTCCGACGGCGCCTCCAACGGTCTCACCGCCCCCAACGGAAGGGCGCAGGAAGAGGTGATCACCGCCGCGCTTCAGGACGCGGGCCTGCGGGGATCCCAGGTCTCCTACCTGGAGGCGCACGGCACCGGGACCTCCCTGGGCGACCCCGTCGAGGTCGAAGCGGCGTGGAACGCCTTGGGGGAGGGGCGCGGCCCGGACCAGCCGTTGATGCTCGGATCGGTCAAGAGCAACATGGGGCACGCGGAGTCGGCGGCGGGGATGGCCGGACTCTTCAAGACCGTCCTGGCTCTGCGCCACGAGGAGCTCCCGCCCACGCTGCACTGCGAGACCCTCAATTCCCACGTCCGCTGGGACCGTATGAACACGAGGATCCTCACGGAGCCGACCCCGTGGGAGCGGGGGCAGGGGCCGCGCGTGGCGGGCCTGTCCGGTTTCGGGTTCAGCGGGACCAACGCCCACATCGTCATCGGAGAGGGCGACGCGGGTCGCGCTCCGAGGGACCGGCCGCCCGAGCACGACGTGCTCCTTCCCCTCTCCGCCCCCGACCAAGCGGGTCTGGACAGGCTCGTCGCCTCATGGCGGCACCGCCTGGACACGGCTACCGACGGGGAGATCGAAAGCTTGGCCGTGACGGCCGGGGCCGGCCGTGCCCACCTCGCCCACCGGACGGCGGTCACCGGGCGGACCGCCCAGGACCTGCGCGGTGCGCTGGAGCGGACGGAGGCCTCTTCGCGGCCTTCCCGGGCCCCGAGGGTCGCGTTCCTGTTCTCCGGGCAGGGAAGCCAGTTCCCGGGGATGGGACGGCTCCTGTACGAGACCGAACCCGTCTTCGCGGATGTCATCGACCGCTGCTCCCGGGCTCTGGAAGCACACCGCGATG
Organism: Nocardiopsis sp. TRM 82005; assembly: GCF_056312425.1. Classification (NCBI taxonomy): domain Bacteria; kingdom Bacillati; phylum Actinomycetota; class Actinomycetes; order Streptosporangiales; family Nocardiopsidaceae; genus Nocardiopsis; species Nocardiopsis sp. TRM 82005. The sequence continues at coordinate 4,399 of NZ_JBWDTQ010000012.1, read as the reverse complement.
TGGCGCTCAACGACGTGCTCTTCGGCGTCGGAGACCCCGACCTGGTCCACCAGACGCGCTACACCCAGCCCGCGCTCATGGCACTGGAACTGGCGCTCGCGGCGCTATGGGAGTCCTGGGGCGTGGTCCCGGACGTGCTGCTCGGCCACAGCATCGGCGAGATCAGCGCCGCAACGTACGCGCAGGCCATGGACCTGGACGCGGGGATGGGCCTGATCGCCGCCCGTGCGGACCTGATGCAGGGCACTGAGGCGGGACGCATGCTCGCCGTCTCCGCGAGCCCGGACCGGATCGGCGGTAGGGCGCAGGCGGCGGGGTTGGAGATCGCGGCGGTCAACGGTCCGAACGCGGTGGTCGTGGCCGGGCCTTCCGACCGGGTTGAGGACTTCGCCCGGCGAGTGCGGGACGACGGGCTCAAAGCCCGTGAACTGGCGACGCGGCACGCGTTCCACTCGCGGCTCCTCGACCCGGTCGTCGACGTGCTGGAGTCCGCCGTCCGGCCCCTGCGCTTCGGTCCCGCGCACACCCCGATCGTCTCCAACGTCACCGGGGAACTGGCCGGATCCGACCGGTTCGACGGGAGGTACTGGGCTGAGCACATGCGACGCCCCGTGCTCTTCCACGACGGGCTGCGCACGACCGCGCGGGCGGGAGCCGACGTGTACGTGGAGATCGGCCCGGACGCCACCCTCGCCACGCTCGCCCGCGCGTCCGGAGAGCTCGGCGAAGGGGCGGTCGCGGTGCCCTCCCTGCGCCGTGGCCGCTCCGACCGTTCGACGATGCTGGAAGCCGCGCGAACCCTGTACGAACACGGACAGGACATGCGCTGGTCGGCGGTGTACGCCATGGCCGGGGAGCGAGGGACGTCAGCGCCGCCGTATCCGTTCGCCGACACCCGTCACTGGGTCCGCGGCACCACGGAGACGGGCGGGGCCCGCCCGGTCCACACCGAGCACCACGGAGGGAGGAAGCTGCGCTCCCCCGCCTTGTCCGGACGCGTCTTCTCGTGTGAGCGTTCCGCCCGCTTCCCCTCCTACCTCACCGACCACCGCATGTACGGCACCGTCGTGACGCCCGCGGCCTCCCACCTCGGCACGATCCTGTCCGCTCTCGCCCCCGAAGGAGCCCCGATGACCTTGGAGGACATGGTTTGTCCCGCCGCCCTGGTCATCGGAGACGACGAGCAGTACGAGACACAGCTCATGGTCGAGGACAACGAACGTCCACGGCTCCGGGTCCAGAGCCGATCCCTGGCCGCTGACACCGCCTCGGAGTGGCCCACCCACCTTGAGGCCCGCGTCGTCGAGACGGATCCGGCACGGTTCCGGGGACCGGCGATCGACCGCGACCGATTCGTCGAATCCGCCCAGCGCAGGATCGCGGGAAAAGACTTCTACGCCTACTTCCGCACGCTCGGATACACCCTCGGTCCCTCCTTCCGCTGGATCGACGAGATCTGGACCCGCGGTACGGAGGCCCTGGTCAGGTTCGCCCAGCCAGAACTCCTGCCGGACATGGCCTTCGGGATGGAGGTCCACCCGGGGCTGATCGACTCCTGTTTCCAGAGCATCGCCGCCTTCATGGTCGAGGACCACGCCTCCGAGGCGGAGGCCCTGGCGATTCCGTTCGCCGCGGAACGGTTGAGGTTCACGGCGAGGCCGCGCCCGGGGGAGAGCGTGTACGGGCACGTCCGAGTCCGCAGATCAACCGACTTGCCCGGTGGCCGCCTACGGGTGGAGTCGGCCGACTTGGCGCTGTTCACCGACGAGGGAAAGGCGCTGCTCACGGCGGAGAACTTCCGTGTGCGCCCCGCGCCGCGTTCAGTGCTTCGGCCCCCGGAGAGGGAGCCGGGCCGCCTGGGCGTCCGCAGGGTGGACTGGCTGCCGCTGAACCGTCTGTCCGCCGCTTCCGCCCCCGCGCTGACACTGGTCGGGGGGACGGAAACGGCCGCACGGCTCCGGGACGACCTGGACACCCTGGGCTCCCCGGTCCGCCTCGTCGACGGTTGGGACGACCCGGCCGGCCAGGATGAGGTGACTCCGATCGTCGACCTTCGCTGGGCGGAGACCGGCGCCCGCGCCGGTGCCGCGGAAGTTCAGACGGTGGTGTCGGACCTGGCGGCCGAACTGCGCCGGGTTCCCGCCCGGCGCCCCTACGTCTTCGTCTGCGACGGCGGAGCGGAGGCGGCACCCGTGTCCGAAGCAGTCAGGGGAATGCTCAACTCGATGGAGGCGGAGGACCCGCGTCGCAGAACGGTGTGGATCGCACTCGGCCCGGGGTGGACCACCTCGGCCCTGGCCCGTGAGCTGTCCCACCTGTCCACCGCCGGAACCGATGAACCCCGCCTTCGCGTCGACGGGACCTCCACGAGGACGGCGCGCCTGGTCGAGGCCGGGGCGTCCGCGAAGGCCCGGCAGTGGAGCGGGAGCGTGCTCGTCACCGGTGGCCTTGGCACTTTGGGCCTGAGCCTGGCCCGCCTCCTCGTCGCCCAGGGCGCACGGCACGTCACCCTGATGGGGCGCCGTGAGCCGGCGCCGTGGGCGCGAACGGTGATCCGTGAGCTGAAAGGCGCAGGGGCCGACATCACGGTCGTCACCGCAGACGTCACCGACGAAGACGAGTGCGCACGTGCGGTCAAGGAGGCGTCCCGACGGGCTCCCCTGGTCGGGGTCTTCCACCTCGCCGGATCCCTGCGTGACCGTGCCTTCGAGAACCTGGAGGAGGCGGACTTCGCCGAGGTCTTCTCCGGTAAGGCACGGGGAGCCGAAGCCATCGTCGCGGCCACGCGCGCCCATCCGCTGGAGGCGCTGGTGTTCTTCTCCTCCGCCTCCGCGGTTCTGGGGTCAGCCGGTCAGGTGAACTACGCGGCGGCCAACGGGTTCCTGGACGGCCTGGCCCTGCGGCTGCGAGCGGAGGGGGTCCCGGCATCAAGCATCGCGTGGGGACCGTGGGTGCCCGAACGGGGCCGGGGGATGGCGGGCTCCCCGAGTGCCACGGCTGCGGCAGGACTGAGAGGGGTTCGTCCGCTGGACGACTCCGACGCCGAACACCTGCTCAACCTCTCACTGTCCGCTCGACAGACCGGGATGGTCGCCATGCGGATGGACACCGACGGCCACACGCTCCCACGTCGCACGGCACACGAGACCGCGCTGATGGCGGGCAGGGAAGTGCCGGAAGCGGGCCCGCGGCCGGGAACGGAGAGCGGCGGGCACGGCGCTGAAACCCTGCGCGCCTCCCTCGTGGCACTCAGCTCGTCAGAGAGGGTCGAGCGACTGCTCGCCGAACTGAGGGCACTGGTCGCCGAAGTCCTCGGAGGCTTCGAAGCCGTCGACGCCGAAGAGGAGTTCACGGACATGGGAGTCGACTCCATCATGGCGATCGACATGCGCACACACCTGGAAGAGGGGCTCGGCGTCGAACTGCCGGCCACCGTCGTTCTGGACCATCCGACTCCGAAGGCCCTGAGCGAGTACCTGGCCCTCCTCGTCGACGAGGACGTGTCCGAGGTCCATCCCCCCAGCGCCTCGGAGAAGGAGTGACGATGGGCATATCCGGATTCCGCCGCCCCCGCCCGGTGGACGGGCCACTCGTGCGGCTGGTCGGTTTCCACCACGCTGGGGGCTCCTCCGCCACGTACGTGCCACTCGCCAAAGAACTGCCCGACGGATGGGATCTGCTGCTCTACGACCTGCCCGGGCGTGCCAAGAACCACAAGGGCGTGCCTCCCAGCTCCTTGGAAAGCCTGGTGCGGAGGCTGGTGGAGGACCTGCGCCCCTGGATGGACGCGCCGGTTGGCCTGCTCGGACACAGCATGGGCGCTCTTGTCGCGGCCGAGCTGGGGCGCGAGCTGTGCGCGTCGGGTACCCCACCCGTGTGGATCGGCGTGTCGGGGAGGTCAGCCCCGGGAGAGGAGCCTCCGCGTTCCCGACGACTCCACGGACTGAGCGACGGGGACCTCCTGAAAGAGGTGAGCATGATGGGAGGGCTGCCGGACCGATGGGACGAGTTCCCCGAGCTTGAGGACATCTTCCTGAACCTCATGCGTCAGGATCTGGAGCTCCTACGGGCATACCAGCCGTCCGTGTCACGTCCTTCCATCACGTGCCCGGTGACCGCCTTCGGAGGCGGTCAGGACCTCTGGGCCCCTCCCGCGACGATGCGTGGATGGGGGAAGGAGACAACCGAAATCTTTCACACCTGTGAGTTCGAGGGTGGGCATTTCTACTTCGTCGGCGGGGGGTTTGCGCACTTTGCCCGTGCCGTTGTCAGTGAGATGGGAATAAATATCAGGCCGGCTACATTGAGGGATTCAGGCAGGATGTAAACTGGGTGCGGGTTTTTTGTGCATGAGCGGCTTTGGAGTGTGGGTGTGACGATGTGGACGGTACTGGGTATT